>NZ_AAWS01000026.1 GCF_000169175.1 Microscilla marina ATCC 23134 | reverse complement strand
TTAAAGTAGAGAAATGCTATATTCCCCCACCTGGCGCAAGTTTAGCGAAGCGTAACTTGTGCCTATCTTTTCAGAATGCGTCTCGCATTCCTGTTTTGGAAAAACAGCCTTATTAAAGTATTGATTGTTAGAGGGTTAAAACCAAGCCATTGTACTTGGTTTTGTTATTTTAAGAAGCCAATTGTTGTTCAAAAAATTCTTTGAACTTTTTTTTAGTCAAGAAAGCATCAATCATTTTGAAGACTACATTTTTTTCCCCACCTGGCGCAAGTTTAGCGAAGCGTAACTTGTGCCTATCTTTTCAGAATGCGTCTCGCATTCCTGTTTTGGAAAAACAGTCTTATTAAAGCATTGATTGTTAGAGAGTTAAAGCCAAGCCATTGTACTTGGCTTTGTTATTTTAAGAAGCCAATTGTTGTTCAAAAAATTCTTTGAACTTCTTTTTAGTCAAGAAAGCATCAATCATTTTGAAGACTACATTTTTTTCCCCACCTGGCGCAAGTTTAGCGAAGCGTAACTTGTGCCTATCTTTTCAGAATGCGTCTCGCATTCCTGTTTTGGAAAAACAGTCTTATTAAAGCATTGATTGTTAGAGAGTTAAAACCAAGCCATTGTACTTGGTTTTGTTATTTTAAGAAGCCAATTGTTGTTCAAAAAATTCTTTGAACTTCTTTTTAGTCAAGAAAGCATCAATCATTTTGAAGACTACATTTTTTTCGTCTTCATCCAGCAAAGCAATCAATTTTACCTTTTCAGTGAGGCTTTTATCTCCTATAGTTATTTCCCCCACCTGGCGCAAGTTTAGCGAAGCGTAACTTGTGCCTATCTTTTCAGAATGCGTCTCGCATTCCTGTTTTGGAAAAACAGTCTTATTAAAACATTGATTGTTAAAGGTTTAAAACCAAGCCATTGTACTTGGTTTTGTTATTTTAAGAAGCCAATTGTTGTTCAAAAAATTCTTTGAACTTCTTTTTAGTCAAGAAAGCATCAATCATTTTGAAGACTACATTTTTTTCGTCTTCATCCAGCAAAGCAATCAATTTTACCTTTTCAGTGAGGCTTTTATCTCCTATAGTTATTTCCCCCACTGATGCGCATTTTAATGCGTTCCTTTTTTCTATGAGCATTTATAATGTGTTAGATAACAGTGTATGAAGATTAAAGCCAGGTCGTTTGTAGCTGGCTTTTTAAATAGCTCCCCTGGCACCACCCAATCCATCTGTCTGCCTCCATTACCAGGTCGGGCAACAAAACCCACAAATAGCATACACTCCAAAACGACTAGGATGTAGGCAAGGCTCCAACACCTTGCTTGGCCGCTTTAACTCTTCGGGGGTAGTACTTGAGCAGATGGTATTGATGATTAAACAAGGCAATATAAATGCTCAAAATGTTGTATTGGAAATACAAAAATTTATTGCTCTTAAAAAAATTAACCCACTTGATGCAAAAAACATTGATGAAATCTATAAGCTTGCGAAAGAGATAGCTAAAAACCCTAATTCTGAGTTCGCAAAGGCAATAAAGGGGAATTCTGAGTTGATTGAGGGGTGGGCAGTGCTTCACAAGTCAGGCGCAGATGAGGCTACGAAGTTGGGGAAATTTGAAGAAATGAAGGGGTTTATGGACTCACCAGCCAATAAAGGTAAAAGTATTGATGATTTAGCGAAAGAGGTTAAAGACTTTGGTGGTTACAAAGAGTGGGTGAAGTATGAAAAAATGGGAGGGCTTGTAAGGCATAAAATTGATGCTGATTTGCTAGATGAGCTATCGAAAATAGAGGTCAATGCTAATAATCTAGATGCTATAGAAGCTATTATCGTGAAGAAAAAAACGGATGAAATTGGCTTTTTGTTTGACAAAGATGGAAAGTTATTGGCTGGGCCACTAACTAGTCAAAAAAGTAAGAAAGGGGTGTCTATACCGTTTCCAGATGTGGCTAAACAACTTGAAACTAAATTTGGAATCAATAGAGATGGTTTAAAAGGTTCTTCTTTTACTCATAATCACCCGATAGATGGGGAATTATCAAACTCAAATTATTTGCAAATTTTTAAAAATGACCAAACTGATTGGACACCAGGTACTTTTTCTTGGGCTGATTTGGATAATGCTACAAAGCTACAACAAAAAGAAATAAGAGCAACAACTGAGCTAGGCCATACTTTCATTTTAAGAAATGCGGACAAGTCAAAAAGTCTACCTGATGTTCACGGTGATGTATATGATTTACATGATGGATGGAGAAATGCATTAGATGGACGACATACTGGTGAGAATTCTTTACTTTATCTTGATGATGCATATGACATAACTGCTAAGGAAGTAGAAAGCTTATATCAACTAGCTAAAAAAAGGGCTAACTCTGCAGGTGAGGGGTTATTTGACTTGGAAGATTTTGTGGATCATGAAATATGGAAACTAGTAGTAAATACAATAAATAAACAAGCTAAGAAACGTAACAAGGGTTATCAATTATATTATGACGTACTCAAAAAATAACTATAATTATTTTGATAAAGTACTTGCAACATATACTAATAAAGAGGGTGTAAGTACTTTACTAACAAGTCTTTACGACAAAGTACAAGAAGTCGATCCTCATAATCACAAGCGATTTATGCCTCTGTTATTACCATTATTAAAAAGTGAAGATTGCCAGAGTGAGTCTTCACTTATTGAAATTAGTTTAGGAAATAAAGTAAATGAAAAACATCTACTAGTAACTTATCCTATTACTAAAACAAGAGCAATTGAAATTGAGGAAAGAATCCAAAGATTTAAATCTCTGAATCCTTATGACTTTGGAGAAATAGATGAATTCAGGCAATTGAGAAAGGGAATGTACTTAATTGAATTTATGGAAAGGTATAAAATACGTTATGAGCAAGAAGCTAATATTAATTTCCAAGAACTAGATGATAATACAATGCTTTTAGAAATTTATATTAAAATTTAGTTTTCCCCACCTGGCGCAAGTTTAGCGAAGCGTAACTTGTGCCTATCTTTTCAGAATGCGTCTCGCATTCCTGTTTTGGAAAAACAGTCTTATTAAAACATTGATTGTTAGAGGGTTAAAACCAAGCCATTGTACTTGGTTTTGTTATTTTAAGAAGCCAATTGTTGTTCAAAAAATTCTTTGAACTTCTTTTTAGTCAAGAAAGCATCAATCATTTTGAAGACTACATTTTTTTCGTCTTCATCCAGCAAAGCAATCAATTTTACCTTTTCAGTGAGGCTTTTATCTCCTATAGTTATTTCCCCCACTGATGCGCATTTTAATGCGTTCCTTTTTTCTATGAGCATTTATAATGCGGTTATAAAGCAAACGAAACACTGATTCACTTAGGAGCTAAAGCCAGGTCGTTTGTAGCTGGCTTTTTAAATAGCTCCCCTGGCACCACCCAACCCATCTGTCTGCCTCCATTGCCAGGTCGGGCAACAAAACCCACAAATAGCATACACTCCAAAACAGCCAGGATGTAGGCAAGGCTCCAACACCTTGCTTGGCCGCTTTAACTCTTCGGGGGTAGTACTTGAGCAGATGGTATTGATGATTAAACAAGGCAATATAAATGCTCAAAATGTTGTATTGGAAATACAACATTTTATTGCTCTTAAAAAAATTAACCCACTTGATGCAAAAAACATTAAAGAAATCTATCCACTTGCAAAAGAGATAGCTAAAAACCCTAATTCTGAGTTCGCAAAGGCAATAAAGGGGAATTCTGAGTTGATTGAGGCGTGGGCAGTTCTTCATAAAAGTGGGGCTGATGAAGCTACGAAGTTGGGAAAAAAGGGAGAATTAGAGGAGATTAGAAAGTATTTGGATGATAATCCTAGCAAAACTATAGATGATGTAGCGAAAGAGATTAAAAATGCTGGTGAGTATAAGAAGTGGGTGAAAACTCTTGTTAAGTCTAATAATAGTGGCTTTACATCAGTAAAAATTGGAACCATGCGTACGTTACCGAAGGCTAAAAAAACTGCATCTAATATGGAAAAAGGATTGGAGGTTTTATTAAGTGAGTATAAACAGAAGTTTGCAGGTTTAGCAAAAAATTTACCTGACAGGTTAAAAGTAATATTTTCCAACAGTCCTCCTTCTGGTTATTCACATTCAACTACTGTTGATGCCTTTGTATCAAGAATGCAGAAGAAAAATGTAAAACTATCACCTGAGGATATTAAGACATTAAAAACAATGGAAGTAGATGGTAAACTTGAAAAAGTTTTAGTGTTTGCTAATATAACCTATTCTAATAAAAGTGCAACTGTACTTAAAAAATACCTTGAATTTAGAGGTGTTATAGCTCATGAACTTGGTCACGCTTTTCATTGGAATACTGGTATGGTAACTAATAGTTCATTTATACATAGAAGTGTAGATAATTTATATACCAATTGTGAAAATGTATTCAATATCTTACCACAATCTACACTACAGCTACTAAAACCACAAAGTGCACGAGAGTTAAGGAAGGTTTTTGGGAAACAAGTTAATGGTATCGATGATAAAGCACTAGAGTATTACTGGGATGCTATTGGAGATTTATCGCTTGCATTATCAAAAGGAAAAACTGGTTTTGGTAGACTTGATAAATTGTCGTATTATTCTTCAAAAAACACCCCACAAAAAGAGTTAATTGCCCATACATCAGACTATTATTTAAATGGTAACCCTTTAGTGGAAAAGGTGTTTGGCAAAAATATGAAAGCTCTTCTTGATGATTTTGGTAATACATATTTCAAATAATAGTTATATGGACCTTTTAGATAAAAACGTTGATGAATTGTACTGGCGATTAATTCGGGAATATGAGGAATTATTTCCTGATGAAGTTAGTCCAGCAGATGCAAAAAGATATTTCGGAGAAATTAGGATTATTGAGATACTAGAAAATGCCAGAGGACGTAAAATAAGGTTCATTGAAACGCTTTCTGCAGAGGAAGAAGAGGTGGATGAAATATATTATACGTATGAATATGAAGGTGATCCCTCAAAGGAGGATAAGTTAATTGAAAAATTTTATGATTTAGCGAGACCCCATGCTATAAAGTTTGAATATCAAGGACATCCAGTTATGTTTAGAGACATCATTGGTATAGAAAAAACTATAGTTTTGCTTGAAAAAGCTAGTAGTAGGTACATTGAAGTAATTTACAACGTTAAGGAAGATCAAGAAAATATCTCTCCTGATGATTTAGAATTTATTATTCTGGAAGATGATGAATGGTATGACTTTGAAACTGGTAAAATTAAGAAAGAAGATGAGTTAGATGATTGACTGGCAAAATAGATGCAAATAACTCTCCCCACCTGGCGCAAGTTTAGCGAAGCGTAACTTGTGCCTATCTTTTCAGAATGCGTCTCGCATTCCTGTTTTGGAAAAACAGCCTTCTTAAAGCATTGATTGTTAAAGGTTTAAAACCAAGTCATTGTACTTGGTTTTGTTATTTTAAGAAGCCAATTGTTGTTCAAAAAATTCTTTGAACTTCTTTTTAGTCAAGAAAGCATCAATCATTTTGAAGACTACATTTTTTTCGTCTTCATCCAGCAAAGCAATCCCCCACCTGGCGCAAGTTTAGCGAAGCGTAACTTGTGCCTATCTTTTCAGAATACGTCTCGCATTCCTGTTTTGGAAAAACAGTCTTATTAAAACATTGATTGTTAGAGAGTTAAAACCAAGCCATTGTACTTGGTTTTGTTATTTTAAGAAGCCAATTGTTGTTCAAAAAATTCTTTGAACTTCTTTTTAGTCAAGAAAGCATCAATCATTTTGAAGACTACATTTTTTTCGTCTTCATCCAGCAAAGCAATCAATTTTACCTTTTCAGTGAGGCTTTTATCTCCTATAGTTATTTCCCCCACTGATGCGCATTTTAATGCGTTCCTTTTTTCTATGAGCATTTATAATGCGGTTATAAAGCAAACGAAACACTGATTCACTTAGGAGCTAAAGCCAGGTCGTTTGTAGCTGGCTTTTTAAATAGCTCCCCTGGCACCACCCAACCCATCTGTCTGCCTCCATTGCCAGGTCGGGCAACAAAACCCACAAATAGCATACACTCCAAAACAGCCAGGATGTAGGCAAAGCTCCTCAACCTAAAAAACCGGGCAGAGCAGCGAAGAAGTAGTTTGTGGAGATGGGGCACCTGATGCGATACAAAAAAACTGGCAGAGCTTTATTAATGAAGGATTACCCATCTATTCAGCAAGCTGTAGAGACTAATCCAGGGTTGATTGAAGAGTGAAACCAAGGAAAAAACGTACGCTCTAAGCCACTAAAAGTCCATTTAGTTCAACATATTTTCCGTTGTACCCCACCTAGTTGAGTATATGTATATAGTACGAACTTTAAGCTAGAGACACATGAACGAAAAAGACATAAGCATTGATAAGTATGTTGCCTGGTTAAATGAGGGTAAATCTTACCAAGATATTCGTGAAGACATGCAAGCCCAGGATTGTTCTGAAAAACAGATCAATACGCTGATTCCGTATATAGAGCGAAAGTTTTTTAGAGAAGCCCAAAAACAAGCCAACAAAAGGGTTAATTGGGGTTTTGTAGGTGGTGCCATTACGGTAGTATCAGCAGTGGCTCTTTTTGTTGCCGACAGCAACGCTGTGTATTACTATGGGTTGGCTGGTTTGGCAGCAGTAGAGGTAATGATTGGGTTTGTCTACCAACCTCAAGGTAAGTAACACTGTAGCCCAAAAAAAAGCTTACTACTTGGCAGTAGTAAGCTTTTTTTTAGAGAGAAATTAAGTGTTTGTATTTTTAACGACTATCGGGTAACACAAAATTGAGTACCAAATAAATAGGAATGGTAGCTGCTCCGGTAATAAATGTACCGGCTACAAAACCTATTCTTACCAGGGTAGGGTCTATACCAAAGTAATTGGCGATTCCTCCGCATACCCCAAATATTTTCTTATCATCGCGCGATTTTCTCAGCTTGCGGTCGGGTACCAGGTGGTTCCCTCCTACGGTGTCGTAGGGTTTTAGGTCAGAGTTCATTACCATCGACGGACGCTGGTTTCTTGATGGTTGGCTGGTCCATATTGTTTTAGTATTGAGCTGACTCATGAGCTTTAGTGCAGGATCGTGTCCGGCATTGAGCTGTAATACGCGTTTGCCATAGCTTTTGGCACTGTTTAAGTCTTGTTTATTGCGTTTAAGCAACCAACGGTGTTTATAAGCATTTGCCAAGGCAAATAAAGCTTCTACGTGTACAGGGTTGAGCATGACGGCTTGTTTCAACTCTTCGATCGCACTGTCCCAATCTTCATATTTGCTATACCCCTTACCACGCACCAGATAGTCATTAAAATGACGATCTATCATTGCCAAATCATCTTCTGTCATTCCCAGGTCAGCAGCCATTTGCGTCATTTCCTCTCTAGTCAATGGTCCCTCACCCTGCTTTTGTTGCTCCTGTATTTTCAGAATCTGTTTGATGTATGCTTGTATGGTATCGTCCGAATTCATATATCTCTTTGTATATTTTACTTCTCTCTATTATATGGCTTTTGTCTAGTACAATTTTAAGCAAAATAGCAAAAAAAAAGTAGGGTTTGCCATTTTTGCCCAAAAAAGCGCCTGATATATTCGGGTTAATGTCAAAATAAGTTCATTATTTTTGGCTTATCCCTCTTTATATAAATACACTTTATTCTTATATTTTGTTCCGAATCAGACGGGTTTGGGTTCAAATTTCGTTGGATTTTGTATAAAACGCATCGATGTTTCATTGAATAAGTCTGCCTGATCTATATTTACTACATGCCCGCAATCTTCAAATATTTGCAACAGTGCATGCTTATGTTTGCTTACCAATTGTTTTACCTGGGGTAAAAACATGTAATCTTCCTGTCCCATAATGTATAAAGTAGGTACAGGTATTTCTTCTTCACGAAAGTACCTTAATAACGGGTTAACTTCGCTTGTAAGGTGATACCAACGTAAAAATTCTTTCTGATAGAGTTTTTTTGCCTGTTCGATGAACATAGAGCGTGACTTGCGATGACGACGACGGGGCATAATGACCCAGGCAAAGAAGCTATAAATCCACATATAAGGTACCAGGCTTTTTACTTTATTGCCCAGGTACATCAATACCTTAGAGCGTACATTTAAGCGGATAACCGCCCCGCCCAAAGTCATACTTGTAATACGTTCAGGTTCTTGTTCGGCAATAGACCGTATGATAATGCTGGCAAGAGAAATGCCTACAAAATGGGCTTTTTGTATATTCAGGTGATCTAATACATTCAATACGTCACGGCTTATATCGTTGAAATTATAGCGGTTTTGCATGTACTCTTCAAAAAAGTGTTTTGACCTTCCATGACCTCGCAAATCAATGAGCAATACATTGAAATGTTTTTTAAACGTTCTGATTTGCCTAAACCATATAGATGAGCTTCCTCCTGCACCGTGTACAAACACGACCCAATCTTTGTCTTCGGCTAAAAAATATTTTCTATGATAAAGTAACATGATAATAACAATGGATTAGTATGGAGGTAAACAAAAATAACGTTTTTTTTTAGATTAGGAATGGTACCAAAATAAATTTACATTCTTAACCTCATCTTTTGTTGCTATACTTTGTTAAAAAATAGCCGAATAGCGCTGCTATTAGCCGATTTTTTGCCGCGTCTAGCAACAAAATATTTTATTAAACTATAGAACTTTATTTTTACACCATTCCTTAGGTAAGTTTCATATAAAAAAATAAAGCCTCCTTTTCTATTATTTGCTTGAGTTCCTGCACATGAGGTTGTTCGTAGGTCTGTGTATTTTCAACTAATAAGATAATCAGATTGTTTTGGTTGTATTTACGGTTTTTGTACATAGTTGTTTGTCCTATCAAACGATTTACCTCATTGCGACTTTTGAGTTTGCGGGCAAGCTTCAGCTCAATGCCTACCTTGCCGTTTCCAACGTCTAAGTCTATTTTTTCTCGCCCTCCCATAGATATTTGAGTTTCGACATCATCAAAGTAATGCCGCATTTTCTTAGCAAGCCATTGCTCTATTTGTTTCTCTGAGGCTTTGCCAAATTTTTTCTCGCTGGGTTGCAGCTTTTGCATTAGCTGAAGCACATTTTTGGGAGAAGGTAGTTTTTTGCTTTGCTCATATTGGTTTAAAAAATAAAAAGTAATCACTGCGCTTATACCTAATAGCATTACTGCCTGTATCCACATTTTTTTGTATAAAGTTTGGTGTCAGTTAAAAAGTAGAGTTCAGCAAAGTCCAATACTACAAATTACGCAAAAAAGTATTGAATTTCAAGCAGATAAGTTGCTCAAGTCAGCTGCTTATTAGATCATCGGCTTTTATATTACAAGAAATGCCCTGTTTGATGGATAAGTGAATGGATGAACAGGCAATCTATGATTGGCCAAAATTAAAAAGGCTGCCAACCAAGGCTATCGCTCGCTATGGGGTAGGGGTTTGTGGACAAGCAACCTCACCTAGACAATTTATTTTATACTAGGATTAAAGTGATTACCTGCGGTGAGCTCGTCACAGCAAGCTGTAGACTCGGTTTTAGGATTTATTAATGTTGGTATTCAGACAATTAGTCAAAATCCATCCTCAAAACCATTTTTGTTTAAGTATAACAGAAAGAAATCAACATTCATGAGCCTGGCATGCCACACCCACGAATGTTGTATCAAAATATTATGCTTGCATCAAAAATGCCTTCATGTAATCACTCAGGTCACCGTCTAGCACGTTTTGCACGTCAGAGCGCTCGTGTCCAGTACGTAGGTCTTTGACCATTTTGTAGGGATGTAGTACATAACTACGAATTTGCGAGCCAAAGTCAATGCGTTTTTTCGAGCCTTCTACTTTGGCTCTAGCTTCATTTTTCTTCTCCATTTCTACCTGATACAGGCGCGAACGAAGCATTTTCATTGCTTTGTCTTTGTTTTGTAGTTGCGATCGCTCTTGTTGGCACTCTACAATAATGCCCGAAGGCTTATGTTTTAGCCGTACGGCGGTTTCTACCTTGTTTACATTTTGTCCACCAGCACCACCTGCTCTAAAGGTGTCCCACTCAATATCGGCAGGGCTTATCTCTATCTCGATGGTATCGTCTACTACCGGATAAGCAAATACTGAAGCAAAAGAAGTGTGGCGTCGCCCACCTGAGTCGAAAGGGGATATACGCACCAAACGGTGTACACCAATCTCGGCCTTGAGGTGCCCATAGGCAAAGTCACCTTCTATCTCAAGGGTAACCGATTTTACTCCGGCGGCTTCACCTGCCTGGTAGTTTACTTCGCGTACTTTATAGTTGTTTTTTTCGCCCCACATAATGTACATGCGCATCAGCATACCTGCCCAGTCCATGCTTTCGGTGCCACCTGCCCCAGGATTAATCTCAATCAGGGCATTTAATGGGTCTTCTTCATCGCTGAGCATTTTCTGGAATTCTAGTTCATCCAGGGCTTTTTCGAGTTTGCTAAACAAGTTGGTTACTTCGGTTTCTGAGCCTTCACCTGCTTCGAGAAACTCGTTGAGAATTTCCAGTTCATCCCAAAGGTTTTGCACCTTGTCAAACCGTTCTGTCCATATTTTGATGCTCTTTATTTCTTTGAGCACTTTTTCGGCAGCTTTGGGGTCATCCCAAAACTCCGGTTGATGGGTCACTTTTTCTTTTTCAGCTATGGTCGCTATTCGCTGATCATAGTCAAAGATACCTCCTCAAGTCCGATACCCGGCCTTTTACATCCTTCAATTGATCTGAAGTCATAATAGTTGCTATTATAAGTTTATGTTAAAAATCACTATACACAAATTTGGGGATTTTTCGGAGGATGTGCAAGCCTTTGTACTGTGAACAATAGGGTTCATTAGTAGTTTGCGTCTTTGTTCAAGTAATATTACCCTCTATGAGGCGAAAAAAAATGGGAGGATTTGGAGATTTAACTTATAAAAGTTGGATGGGGGATTGAATAAACTACTACTGGTTTATGTTTTTAGACCTAATACCTGCCAATAGGGGCAAGTATTAAGTTTGTCGTTGAACGAAAGTGAAAAGCTTTCCTTTAACCTAAAACTGAAGCTAATAAAAGCTTATCTCTATTGTGCTTACTTTCAAAGTTTGTTATAAAAAACTAAACGGCTTCTACCACCAGATAAAAGCCGTTTAGACATTGCTATTGCCTATCACGGTTTATTAAGTGATCTTTCATAAATAATTTGAGCCATTAAAGTGTATCTATTGCCCTCATTCTTCTCAAAAAAAAAGCCTCATAGCTTTGGCTATGCACCGTTTTTTTTGAATCGTCTGAGAACAATATATTTTCTTAAATTGGCACATCTTATTTTTTCCAGATCACTAAACACATGCTCAAATACCAACTACTTGAGGCTGGTTGCTTACCGCTCTTATTTTTTACACCAAGCCTTGAGCCATCATAGCATCTGCTACTTTCACAAAGCCCGCAATGTTGGCACCTTTGAGGTAATCGATGTAACCATCATTTCCATCTTTGCCATAAATTACGCATTGTTCGTGGATATTACCCATAATTACCTTCAAACGATCGTCTACCTCTTCGCGTGTCCAGGACATACGCAACGAGTTTTGTGACATTTCAAGCCCAGAAGTAGCCACCCCACCTGCATTAGAAGCTTTACCGGGTGCATACAATAATTTATTGTCTCTGAATATATCAATGGCTTCAGGAGTACAAGGCATATTGGCTCCTTCAAATACCCCTTTACAACCATTTTTTACCAAAACAGCCGCATCTTTACCATCCAACTCGTTTTGAGTAGCCGATGGGTAAGCCAAGTCACAGGCTACCTCCCAGGGGCGGGCACCAGCTCTAAACTCTGCACTTGGGTACTTGTCTATATATTCTTTAATTCTACCTCGACGCTCATTTTTGACCTCCATTACATAAGCCAGCTTCTCTTCATCGATTCCATCTTTATCATAAATGGTTCCTCCCGAATCAGACAAGGTGACTACTTTTGCCCCTAGCTCTATCAGTTTTTGAGCAGTATACTGCGCTACGTTTCCAGACCCCGACACAGTACATACTTTGCCTTCAACCTCTATTTTGTTGCGTTCCAGCATATTCAAAGAGAAATACACATTGCCGTAGCCCGTAGCTTCTGAACGAATAAGACTACCACCATAACTCAAGCCCTTGCCTGTAAGTACGCCAGTATATTCGCCTTTGATACGCTTATACTGACCAAACAAATAACCAATTTCGCGGCTACCTACTCCTATATCTCCAGCAGGTACATCGGCGTTAGACCCAATATATTTTGCCAGTTCGGTCATAAAACTCTGGCAAAACCTCATGACCTCGTTGTCAGACTTCCCCTTAGGGTCAAAGTCGGCACCACCTTTACCGCCACCCAATGGCAATGTAGTAAGGCTGTTCTTAAATACCTGCTCAAAAGCAAGGAACTTCAGGATGCTTAGGTTAACCGAAGGGTGAAAACGTAAACCACCTTTGTAGGGGCCAATGGCACTGTTCATTTGTACCCTAAAGCCACGGTTAATATGGAAATTCCCCTTATCATCGGTCCAGGGAACACGGAAAATAAATACCCTTTCTGGTTCAATCATCCGAGTAAAAAACTTTTCTCCTTTATATGCAGGGTTTTCTTCTTCAAATGGTAATATATCGCGGGCTACTTCGTCAACAGCCTGAATAAATTCGGGTTCATGTGGATTCTTTGCCTTTATTACATCCATAAAGGCAACATAACTGTCATAATGTTTGAATTGTTTACTCATACGTGTGTTAGTAAAAGTTTGAATATCAAGTACAAAGTAAAGGTTTCCTTTTTATAAAAAAACCAAACAGAGATTTATCGCTAAAAGTTCTTAGAAAGGTGAGGTAATCAAAAACAACACCTAATACACTGCAAAACAACATTTATTCTTTTATTTATGCTATTGTATAAGGTAAAAATTAACCCGTAGGTTCAAAAGGTATGCAAACATTCATTTCACTTCCACCAAACAAGAAGTTTTACCTTTGCATTTTACTAAAGTAGTCCCAGATAACAACCCCCATACTCACCGAAATATTGAGCGAATGCTTCGTACCAAACTGCGGAATTTCTATACACACGTCGGCTTGCTTTACTACTTCTTCGTCTACCCCAAATACTTCGTTGCCAAATACGAAAGCATATTTTTTGTCTGCCTCAAAGTTAAACTTTTCCAACGACACACTCTTGTCTACTTGTTCGATAGCCACTATAGTCCACCCTTCTTGTTTTAAGGTAGCCAGGGCTTCTTCAGTAGTTGCTACGTGCTGCCAGGCAACTGACTCGGTAGCTCCTAAAGCAGTTTTTTGAATTTCGCGGTGGGGAGGTTTTGCGGTAATACCGCAGAGGTAAATTTTCTCTACCAAAAAAGCATCACTGGTTCTAAAAGACGACCCTACATTGTGCATGCTTCTGATGTTGTCTAACACTATCACTACTGGTTTTTTGGGAGTTTCTTTAAAGTCTTCTACCGACAAGCGGTCTAGTTCTTCGTTTTGGAGTTTGCGCATATTGCATTTAGCTTCAAAGTAAAAAAACAGCAAGTTACAAGCTTAGGTCAGAAGTTGCAAACCAAATGATAAGGCTCGCCCCAAACTAAATAAAAAAGCGATCAACGGTAGATAAAGCCTACTATTGATCGCTTAAAGGTATCATGTCCCAGGGGTTGATGCTCTGATGGGTTCGACGCAGTTAAACAGGTCTCACTTGAAGCTGTCAGCAATGTAAGCTCTTGGCTTAAAAATCGTTGCCAAAAGTAATGTAAAACTTAGGCTTGGGTGCTACCAGTCCATCTTCTATGCCCCAGGCTACATCGAGCTTGGCATAATAGCCAAGTAACATGGTGCGTACTCCTACTCCATAACTACTGATAAATGGGTCTTTAAAGTCGGTTACGGTGGCTTTAAATGGACTTTGTGGTCCTCCTATATTTCGGGTGTTCAAGCTGTTCTCTTCATTGAGCGGGCTAGGGCCTGTCCAGGCAGAGCCTACATCAAAGAAACCAATAAACTGTAGATTTTTGAAGAAGTTAGAAGTAATGCGCTTACCAAATAAATATTTTACTATAGGCAAACGTAACTCGAAGTTACCTAAGATATAGTTGGTTCCCGACAATTTGTTGTAATTAAACCCTCGCATGCTTGTTACAAACTCAGTAAATAATAAATCACTGTTGTTTTGTTCACTAGAGGTTACTGCCAGTGGGTTATCCGCTCCTCCCCCATCGGTTTGGTTAAAAATCCAGTTATCCATACCACCCAGCAAAAAACTCTTAGGAGCATTGCCCCCAAATTGTCCATAAGAAATACGCGTGGCAAAGATCAAGTCGCGGTGAATTTGGGTATAACGTCTAAACTCCACCGTAAACTTGTTGAAACTTTCGAGTGCAGCTCCTACTCCGAAAAAGTTTTCAAACTTTGCCTTGATACGGGTACCCATCAACATATTCAATCCACGCGATACGGTATTGTCAAACACATACTCCATGCGCAATCCACCATAATTTACATTGACCTCTGGTTGGGCCAGAGCGCTTGCCTGGGGTCTTAGGTTGGTAAATTGAGTAACCGTATACAAAGGAGTTACACTAATGCGACTCAAGTTAGTAAAAGGGTAGGCTATTGTGGCTTCCAGGTTATTTCTGGTATAACGTTGCGACACAGGGTCTTGATTGATAAATATATTGGCTTTTTCGTAGCGAAACTTATAGTCAAATCGCCCCCCCAGGTATTGATACTCGCCAAAAAATGTACTACTGCGCAAATCAGTAATAAATAACAGCCCTGCATTAATTTTGTGGTTTTCCAACATATCAGACATGGCAATTTTTAATACTACCCCCCACCCCCTTAGCGGGTCAATCTCTACAGTAGAAGTTACATTCTCGGTGCGAAAACGGGGTTCATAGTCATAGGGACCTTTTACCTTTACTTTCTTTTCTTTTTTATTTGTTGTGTCTGTTGCCTTGTTTACAATTTTGTCAATAATTCCTGCCTTCTTTTGTATTTCTTTGATTACCTCAGGGTCAAACTGGTAGTCATCAGTGTTTACCTCATCATCGGCATAGCCAATGTTTTTGGTAGTATCAGAGGTGTTGTTGTTAATATTGATGACAGGAAATTTTGTTTTATTGTTGATGTTGTTTGTAGAGTAGCGCTTATTCAACATTTCTTTGCGCAAAGTCTGAAACACATTGGAGGGGGTTTGGTTAAAGTCAAAATTGCTTTTATAATTGACATAGTACCTTCCTTTACGCAACGTCAAAAAGCCCAACCCTTTGGTAAAGTTATTGACATCAAACGCTTCGATGCTTTGACTATAGTTGGTCAGCTGGGTTACTTTGCCAGTGCGTAGGTTGTGCTTATACAATTGGTAAATCCCTGTTTCGTCATTGAGATAAAGCAAAGTATTCCGGTTTAGTAAGGTAGGCTCAACTTCTTTATCGGGCGTGTAAGTCACCCTTTGTAAGGCTTGTTTGCTTACGGTTGGGTCATATATAAAAATGTCAAAATTTTCGGTGTTCATGTCAAAGTTTCCGGTTTGCTGTGCCGTTACTCTTTTCAATGAATCAGAAGGGCGGTTAGAAGAGAACAATATTTTTTTGTTTGAATTCCCCACAAAAGTCGGGTTCATATCGTCGTACCAATCATCAGTCAGTTTTTTTAAGATAGAGTTGTCCAGATCAAACGTATACAAATCATTTTGTCCCGCTTTAATCTTTACATCATTTTTACGATCAGCACTCATGACCAAATGTTTGCCATCGCGCGAAATATCAAAGCTTGTAATATGATTAAAGAAAAACCATACCCGCTCAAAGGTACGTTTCTTGCGCAAAACGTCATATACCGTGAGTTTGGTTTCACCTTTGTGCGCATATACTATGGCCAAACGGCGCTCATCTTGCCAGCCTATCAATGGAATGTTGTTATCAAAACGCTGATAAATGGCGTGGTAGCCTCCCTTATAAATGATCTTCCTTTTTTTGGTAGTCAAGTCTTTCACTATCACACAAAATTTCCCGTTTCTATTTTCAGAGTAAGCGATAAACTTACCATCAGGGCTTATTTTGACGTGATTATATAGGTACTTCTTGGGGTTGCGCCTGCGCACCGAAAAATCTTTAGGGGCTTCTTCGGTTCCTTCTTTGGCAAGGTTCGACAAGTCGCGATAATAGTTGCGCCAGGCACGCATAAACTGACGATAACGCACCCCCAACGAACTGGAGATGCTGTTCTTTTCATTTCTGATAATACGGGCAAGATTTAAAATGTTAGAAATGTTTGTTTTGCTGTATTTTTCGGCAATAAAGTTCCATACCGACTGCCCCACATAAATGGCTTCCTGCCCAGAGGTAATGTTAGGATTGCGACGCTTGCGATGAATAAATAAGTCACGCATGTAGTTGTCCATGTCTTCGCTCCACCCCTCGGCAACATAGGCGGCGGCTCCTTCCAAAAACCACTCAGGGAAACTCCCTATATAAGAGCTTTGCAACATATCTTTCAGGCTTCCGCCAAACATCATTTCATTGATAAACATTTGCGAAATCCCCAGCTTTAGCTCTCGCTTAAACCTGGTTTCGTTCCCCGTATAGGGTACTTCTACCTGCGCCTTAAAAAAATTGGTTTTTCCTCCATTGCCCACAAAGTCTTTATCAAGCCCTACATTGCTTTGCTGCAAGTCGGTGACCGAATTATACACAAAAACTTTAGTTTTGGCATAGGGCGTATACCCCAACAAATCAGTAATACGATCAAACTGATCTTCCAAAAACAACGCCGCAAAGTTTGCCATACGCGCACCGTTGTCATAATAATACACATTAAAGTTAGCAGTGCTCAACACCCTCCAGCGAAACGCCTTATACTGCACACGGTTTTTACCAAAAGTTACTTTAGAGTTTTGCGCATAACTTTGTGGTGCCCACAGGCCAAGCAGCCCGATAAGCATTAATATGGGTAGGCATTGTATTCGTTTTAAGTAATCTTTCATAAGTTAGCAATGAAAATGAAAGTGTGTGAAAGAGTTATTTCTTTTTGATAATACTATAAAACCAGTTTTTATTATTCTATATGGTCAGTCAGGTTGTATACTATCAAGATTTATCAATTGGGTGCTCCCAATAACGCATCAAGTCTACTTCTTCGTTTAACGGTGCCCCTTGCTCGATATGCCCCACCAAGTGACGGGCAAAATAAGGCGCTAATGACACACCTTTGGTGCCTAAGCCATTAAAAAAACCAATGGCTGGATAATCGGGGTGCAAACCCACCAAAGGACGACGGTCTAGTGTAGCGGGGCGAACTCCTGCTTTTTGTCCCAAAATCTCGTAGGGCAATTTAAGCCATTTATTCAGTTTTTCTTGCAACTGTGCCTTGGCTTTTTCGGTGGGTACAGTGCTCAAGTCTCTCCATTCGTAAGTTGCCCCCACCAAATATTCACCAGGCGCGTCTGACAATGGCAACATAAATACTCCCTGACTAATGACATTTTCCAGGGGTGGTTGTTGGTCTATTTTGATATGCAACAGCTCACCTTTGACCAACCTAAAAGGCATTTGGGCAAAATAAGGGTTATGCTTACCTTGCATGCCTTGACAAAAAATAAGGTGTGTTGCCTCCACATCCTTCCATAGCACTTTGTGGGGTGTTACTTGTACATCATCATACACCAGTTCCACCTTTCGATAACTCCCCAGGGTTTGTAAATACTGACAATACGCATCTAACAGCTTCGATGTATCAAGCCAGCCTCCTTGTTTGGTTTGCCAACCTCCCATTGGGGCATCTAAAAAAGGCTCGTAAAGTTGGTCGTTTACCTTGGTATCAAAAAAATGCTCCCACTCGTTCTGAACACTTTTCTCAAGCAATTGGTCACGTTGCTCTACCGATTTAAATGTACGATAGATTTGTCGGGGATAAAAAAACTGTGTGTTTAATGTCTTTTCCAAGCTTTGATAAAAAGCTTTTAAAAAAGGAAAAAGCTCATCGGCTTTCCAGGTCTTTACTAGTTTTCTGCCCGTAATCGGATTGCAAACACCCCCTGCTACTCTCGAAGAGCTCCCCGCATAAGGCATATCAGTTACCAACACCTTTTTGCCTTGCTGTAGCAAGGTGTACGAAAGTGCCGTACCTGCAATGCCCTGCCCTACAATCAAATAATCTACCTTCATTATATTTTCAAAAAACTACACGATGTTGTAAAAAGTTTAAAACTTATTGCTACAATTCCGCCATCAATGGGTGTATGTCAGTACAAGTTTTCGTTCGGTCAACAAAAGTACAATAAATAGAGTGAGTTGACAGCAATCACAAGATTAATTAAAACAAGGTTACCCCTATTGTATAAAACGCTGGCAACTTGCCAGGCTAACAAAAATACTGTTTTGTTTGACTCTATTTGCCTGACTCTATTTCCGTTGGTTTCATTTTTTGGGGTTCCACTTCTTTTTTTGCCTAAGTATAGCTCTCGACACAAACTCTGCCGAGGTACTTGCCGATTGTACTTCGCCATAATTCACCCCTTCGCCTTCGTTGTTGTACTGTGCCATGGTCTCAGAGGTAGCACCTTTCGACATTGCGTAAGTTGATGCAGACCCTGTTTGTTTGGCTTCGCGGGTTTCGGTACGTTGCAAATAAAAATGAGACAACATATGGTACACTACCCCATCACCGTGGTTAAAGCGTACAATTACCGGATCATCGCCGTATTTCTCGCCTAACTCTTTCGACTTCATCAACACTTTTACCTTTTCTTTGTCCAGTATCTTGATAGGGTAAGACGACCCCTCCAGCCACCATACTGGCTCGGTTTCTTCATCCAAAAAACCTGCAATCACGGGATCTTCACGATCTAACAACTCAATGCGTACTACTTCGTCGCCTGTGGGTTTGCCATTGTAAGCTACCGTGTTAGGAAACCCCACCTCCAGCACGTTTTTAAGTGCCCAGTCGGTGGTAATCAATTGTCCTCCTTTTGCCACAAAAGTAGCCAGTTTACGAGCGCCTTCTGGCGGAAAATCTGCCGCACAGTTTACAAATACAGTTTGATCTCCTTTGAGGCGTAGTTCCAAAAACTGTGAATGGTTTACTTCTATAAAAGGCAAATTGAGGTGAGTAAGTACAAGGTGAATATGATCGTAGGTACCACTGACTACCACCACATCTGATTGGTCTATATTTTCGAGCAACTCTTTTTCTTCGTTGTCCAGGCGGTCTTTGAGCAAACTTTTGGCAAGTTTATACGCCTTTTTCATTTTTTCGTCACCTGCCTTATTGTTTGGTTGGTCATTCATTTGGTTCTGAATCATTGTATGTAAGTTTTTGATAATTATAATCAAAATTAAGGTACAACAATCCCATCAGAAACCCTCCTGGCAACTCCTTTTTTCGAAAAATGACACGCACGAACTTAGCGTTAATGCTTTTTAAACTTCTTCTCTCCTGCTTTTATAGCCATGTTCAAATGGTTGGCAGGGGGTGGAATAGGGCAGGAATAACTAGGGTTATAAGCACAATAAGGGTTGTAAGCTTTGTTAAAATCGATGATAAAACCGGAGGTATTTTGAGGAGGAATTCGCAGGTCAAGGTAACGCCCGGCATCATAGATATACTTGCCATTGGTAAGGTCGGTAAAAGGCATAAAAAGATGAGTTTTGTATTGGGGTAATCGCATCAAACGCCGACTTTGATATACAGGTAAGGTGAGTTTTTTGCCTTGTAGCTCAAAGTGCAAAATTCCATATTGACGATACTTTTGCTTTTGACCACTGGAAGTCACCATATCAAAAAAATCAGTGTTAGGCGTCAACTTCATTTTGGCAAGCACTCGATAAGTAATGTCTACCTTGTAGTATTTGAGCCGTTTAAACTTACGCCGATCAACCTTGCTTAATTGCTCCCCTTTTTTCATTTCTTTGTCCTTGGTCTTTCGCTCACACTTAATCGTCTTTTTGTATTTTTTGGGGTTAAAATCACCTTGCGCCTGGCTATATACCTGAAAACTTAGCAATAAGGTGAATACAAATAATAACTTACGCTTCATTGCACGAAAAAATGAGTTGATATTGAATCTATTCAGGTTCAATATCAACTCATTCCTGATAAATATCAAGCAGATGGTGTTTATATTAAACCTTCCTTAATTCAATACAGTTTCTTTCTTAAGCCACTCACGGGCTTCTTCAATAGAGGCGAAATGCCCACTAGAAAAGCTCCTCATACCAGACTCAACGCTTCTGACAAACTTTTGGCTATTAATATCTTCCGACTTTACAATCGCTGCCTTGGCAATCCCTGCTGCTATCCCTTTTGGGATCATCACATTTTTCATCCAATGCTGGTCTTCCATTGCTACCACACTTGCATGGGTCATATCCGACAACCAACCAGTCACATTATATTCTACAATAGCCTGATACGCGGTCTCTATAGTTTGGCGATATTGTCTGCTCATAGCAAACTTTCTCCAGATCACTTCAATTATATTATATTCTTCATCTAATTGTACAAGTACATAGTGTTCATCAAGTAGCTTTTTCATTGTTTGTGTGTGTTTAAATACTTTAAGGTTTTTAGTGTGACAAGATGACAACAAAAACGAAAATAACGTGAACGTTGTTGCCAAAAAACTGCTTTAAAAGCACAAAAAAGGAGGTTATTGGATAAGCCGATGGTGAGTTATGAATATAAAAGGTTCATTAAAAGGGTAAAAACGAATGCCATGATATTTTTGCTGAAACTATAAATCAGCAAAAGCACAAATCTTTGTTTAATTACAATTAAAACTCTTCAGTTTATCAAGAATATGTAGGCTTTTTTTGTTAAAAAAATATCATTACCTTTGCATTAATGAAACCTTTCATTGCGTTTATCGTAGTTTTGAAAGAAGAAGTTTAAATTAGAAATGTCAAACCCTTACATACATAATCGCATAGAAGCCATTGCTTCGGTACGCATTATCTGGATAGATAATGATGCACTCCGATTATGCCTAAAATTGTAAGGTTCAAATCAATAGATATAAAAACAACACACACACTATTGAAGCCTTTCCTTTTTTGGGAAAGGCTTTTTTTATGTAAAAAATCAAGCTAGTAAAGTTAACTGATGATGATTGAGTCAGTTTTACTTGTAGTTTATTACTGCCGTAAAACGCATAAAAATACTGTATAAAATGATGTATCGACAATCTGTTCAAACGCTTATTCAGATAAGCAAATTACTTTTCATGACTTTGCCTCTTAGGGATTTACCCTCTAAGAACAGATGCCTATTGTCGATGCTGAACTGGTGATTCAACACACCTGTAAGTCATTGTCAAGAGCCTCTCTATTCTTAGGGAGGCTTTTTTTGTGTCCTTTCATCAGCTTTGCTATTAAATTTTAGTTCAATTTTTAAAATCAATTATCTTATGAAAAAGTTAAGTAACCTTCGTAACCTGGGTATAATGGCGCATGTAGACGCTGGAAAAACTACCACTACTGAACGCATATTGTACTACACTGGAATGATTCATAAAATGGGCGAAGTGCACCACGGTAACACTACCATGGACAGCGACCCACAAGAAGAAAAACGAGGCATTACTATTTCTTCTGCCGCTATTACTACCTTTTGGCAACATCAGGGGCAAAAATATCAGTTCAACCTGATAGACACTCCAGGGCACGTAGACTTTACCGTAGAGGTAGAACGCTCACTGCGAGTACTCGATGGAGCAGTCATGTTGTTTTGTGCTGCTTCGGGAGTAGAGCCTCAATCAGAAACTGTATGGCGACAAGCCGACCGTTATGGAGTACCAAGATTGGCTTTTGTGAATAAAATGGATCGCAAAGGAGCTAATTTTTTGAGAGTAGTGGCTGAAATGAAGCAACGTTTGAAAACGAATGCTGTGCCTTTGCAGCTTCCAGTGGGGGCTGAAGACGATTTTAGGGGCGTAATTGATTTATTAAACATGAATTTTATTGTCTGGAACGATGACGATGTAGGGCAAACCTTCCAACGACTTCCGGTTCCTGAAGAGTGGCAGGCAGAAGCGTTGCATTGGCGTGAACATTTGCTAGAACAAGTAGCTGAGTATGACCCGGTGTTGTTAAGCAAGTATGTAGAAAACGCTGAAAGCATCACAGTAGCCGACCTTATGCGTGCCATCAGGCAAGCTGCTTTGCAAATGCACATCACTCCTGTATTGGGTGGTTCGGCATATAAAAACAAAGGGGTACAACCCTTACTTGATGCTGTCATTGACTACTTGCCTTCGCCTCAAGACAAAAGCGAAGTAGTGGGTATAAACCCTGAAACCGAACAGGAAGAAGTGCGTCAAACAACCGTTAATGCGCCATTTTCGGGGCTGGTTTTCAAGGTGTTGGTAGACAAGTTTGTGGGTAAAATGGCGCTGGTCAGGGTATACTCTGGGGTGCTTAACCGGGGCGATTTTGTAAACAATATGCGTACTGGGCAAAAAGTCAGGGCAAGTCGTTTGCGGCAAATTTTGTCTGATAAATATGAAGGCATCGACCAAGCTTCGGCTGGTGATATTTGTGCCGTCGTGGGACTCAAAGATGCCCGTACTGGGGATACTTTAACTGCCCAAGGACAACCTATAGTGTTGGAAGCCATGCAGTTTCCTGAGCCAGTCATTGGATATGCTATAGAAGCTCAAAACCAAAAAGAAGCCGATAAACTGGGCAAAGCGCTTGAAAAAGTAAAAGAGGAAGACCCTTCGATAAAACTGGAGGTAAACCACCAAACCGGGCAAACTATACTGCGTGGTATGGGCGAGTTGCACCTTGAGGTAGTGATAGATCGTATGCAAAACGATTTTGAACTTAGTATCCGAAAAGGGGCTCCTCAAGTAGCTTATAAAGAAGTACTTACTCAGTCGGTAAAACATACATATTTGCTTAAGCGACAAAACGGTGGCAGTGGTAGTTATGCCAAAATAGCCTTTGAATTATCGCCACGCGAAGATGGTAAACCTGGGCTAGAGTTTATAAGCAACATCAAAGGAGGGGCAATTCCTCAAGAGTTTATTCCTTCAGTGAGAAAAGGCTTCGAACTCGGTATGCAGCAGGGTATATTGGCGGGGTATCCGATAGAATCGATGCAAGTACGTTTGTTTGATGGTGGTATTCATGAGAATGACTCTACTGCACAAGATTTTGAACAAGCAGCACTGGAAGGATTCAAAGAGGCAGCTCCCATGGCAAAACCTTGTTTGCTTGAACCTGTAATGATGGTAGAGGCTACCACTCCTGAAGAATACACTGGGGTGATTAATGGCGACATTAACCGCCGCCGGGGTATGATTGTAGGCTTGGAAACCAAAGCCGGATCGCAGATTGTCAAAGCAGAAGTCCCCTTGAGTGAACTTTTTGGCTATGTACCCGCCATCCGTGGTTTATCTTCGGGGCGTGCGTCTGCCAGTTTGAGCTTTTTGCAATATGCCAAAGTTCCTAAACAACTTGAAAACAAGGTGTTGGAACAGTTAAATATACTGGCATAGATACAAACCTCGTTTCTTGTACAAGGAACGGGGTTATTTTTTGTGGTGAGGCTACAAATTCATTATTATACTTAAACAAAAATGGTTTTGAGGATGGATTTTGACTAATTGCCTGAATACCAACATTAATCAATCCTGTAAATCCTAAAAGTCGAGTCTACAGCTTGCTATGACGAGCTCACCGCAGGTAATCACTTTCATCTTAGTATACATTTTCTCTATCTACTTTCTTTTGGGTAGATTTTTTGATTTTCTTCCCATATCTATTTTCCTTTGGGTAGATTTTTTGATTTTCTTCCCATATCTATTTTCCTTTGAGTAAAATTTCCACTTTTATTCTAATATGAGTATTCAAAAACTACCATTACCATACGACTTAGAAACTAAACAAGTATTAAAAAAAGTAAATACTGCAAACAAAGCACTAGCTGAATTAAAAGGAGTAGTATCTAGTATCCCTAATGCAGCTATTTTAATTAATGCATTGGTACTGCAGGAGGCAAAAGATAGTAGTGCTATAGAAAACATTATCACTACACACGACGATTTATACAAAGCCGAATTAAGTTTAGAAGGTATTAAATCACTAGAAGCAAAAGAAGTTCAGAATTATATTGCGGCACTAAAACATGGATTTGATTTAATATCTACACACAAGGTTTTAACAGTTAATCAAATACAAAAAATACAGGAAACTCTTGAAAAAAATAATGCTGGGCTCAGAGCAAACCCTGGGACTACGCTCACAAATGCTACTACAGGTCAGGTAGTATATACGCCACCACAAAACGCCCAAGAAATACAAGAATTGATGACAAACCTAGAGAGGTTTATTAATGATGACGACTTATCAGATTTAGATCCATTAATAAAAATGGCTATAATACATCATCAATTTGAAAGTATTCACCCTTTTTATGATGGCAATGGACGGACTGGACGTATTATTAATGTGCTTTACCTAGTAATTAAAGACTTACTCGAATTACCCATTTTATACCTGAGCCGTTACATTATTGCAAATAAGACTGAATACTATAGATTGTTGCAAGATGTAAGAGAAACAAACAACTGGGAACCTTGGCTTCTCTACATTATAACAGGCGTAGAAAACATTGCTAACGAAACAATTCAAGTAGTAAAAAATATACAACAATTAATGTCTGAGTACAAACATTCAATTAGAGCACAGTATAAAAAATTTTATAGTCAGGATTTATTAAATAACTTATTTAAACACCCATATACAAAAATTGAATTTATGGAAAAAGACTTAGGTGTTTCACGAAAGACTGCAGCCAATTATTTAAATACTTTAGCTAATGATGGTTTTCTTAAGAAAGCCAAACTAGGGCAAGCTAATTATTACATAAATGAACGCTTATACAATATATTGCTACTTTAAAATTTATACTATCAACCAATCACACATTTGTGGTATATCCGACTTTCCGCACGTATGTTCGGGAAAACAAATAATTGATGTAATCACTTGATTGCAAAAGCATTATTTTTTTATGTCGACCAAAAGTTTTACTTTTTGGTATGCAATCATTTCCCATAAGTAAAAACCTTGACCACTTAGGGTTGGTAAGTGGCATGTGTGATCGTTTAAACTTGAGCTCTAAAATAGATGAGCTTTTACCTAACACCAATGGGCTTCATCAAGTAAGCACAGGTACTTGCGTCAAAGCCTTGATTTTAAATGGTTTAGGTTTTGCCGAGCGTCGCTTATACCTGAGTCCTCATTTTTTTTCTGATAAGCCTGTTGCTCACTTATTAGGAGAAAATCTAAGCGCAGAAATGTTCAATGATGATCGTCTTGGTCGTTGCTTGGATGATTTGTATGCCTTTGGTGTAAGTGAGTTATTCAGCCATTTGGCTGCACAGAGTTATGAAATACTGGGTTTGTCAGAAGAAGTAGACTCAGAGTTTCGCCACTTGGATGCGACCAGTTTTGGGTTGGAAGGGCAATATAATAGTGAACTTAACGAAGCAGAGGTTTCTTGCCTTCACATCACCCAAGGTTACAGCCGGGATCACCGCCCTGACCTAAATCAGGTAATGCTTAACTTGGTAGTAGAAAACTCCTCAGGCATACCTTTGCTTATGGAAGGTTTGCATGGCAATACAAGTGACCAAACAAGCTTTGGTCAAACCATTGATGATTATGTAGAACGTTTGCAGAATAATGGTCAGCCTATATGTTGGGTGGCAGATAGTGCCTTATACACTGAGGAAACCATCGGTAAAATCTCAGGTCGGCATTATTGGATCACCCGTGTTCCTTCCAAGCTTACTGCTGTTCAAGAATTACTCCTACAGGTACAGCCAGAGCATATGCAATTCTTCACAGAAGAAAAATTGAAAAACTACCGCTACCAGAAAGTATGCAACAGCTATGGAGGTGTAAGACAAGAATGGATGGTTGTCTTTTCTGAGGCAGGTTATAAGCGAGATGTTCATAGTTTGAAAAAACGTTACCTAAAAAAAAGCAGTGAAGAGCACCAAGACTTTATCAAGCTTTGCAAAAAGGTTTTTAGCTGTAAACAGGATGCAGAAAAAGCCTGGGAACAATTTTCAAAAAAGTGCCAGTACTTGTCAATAGAAGACCTGAATTTTCAACAAGTCAAGGGGTTTAAAAAACCAGGTAAACCTCCCAAAGGAGCTCAAAAACAGACCATAGGGTATCGTATTACAGGGTGTCCACTAACCAAACTCACACACTATGAACAACTAAGACAAAAACAGGGCAAGTTTGTGATTGCTTCCAATGATACAGCACAAAGGTGGGGGAATGGACATAAACTACTGGCTTACAAAGGACAATCTAATGTCGAGAAAGGTTTTAGGTTTTTGAAAGATAAAGCTTTCCTTGCTGATAGCTTCTTTGTAAAAAAGCCAGAGAGACTTGAAGCTATACTCATGATTATGGCATTGTCGCTGATGGTGTATGCAGCTTTGGAGAGAGAATTAAGAAAAAACCTGCAGCAGGAAAAGGAGTTTGTCCTGGATCAAACTAAAAAAGAAACTCAAAAACCCACAATGAAATGGATTTTCGAGTTTTTTAGAGGCATTCACTGCTTGTGGGTTAATCAAGAACAACCTATGCTCATTCTTAATATGAATGAGATGCATACAAAGGTCATTAGGTTACTGGGGCAAGAAGTTAGGAAATACTATCTCCTTGAATAAACGCCTCATAAACAGTGGTTTAATAAATTACTCGGTTTTAGCTACACAGGTGCGGAAAGTCGGGTATATGTGCCTTAGTTTGATACAACAAATATCCTTGTCTTTCTATCCACTCTACATGTATTTGCATTTGATCAAACCAACAGGCTTCGGGAGTAAATAAAAAAACACCTAAAGCCTGCTTAATAGCCGCTTTAGGTGTGGGACAAAAACTTATTGAATACTTCCTAATTCAAATAGGGAAGCTTTTGATAAATGATGTATTTTAATCTGCCATGAGGCGAATAAACTCGTCGAACAAATAACGAGAGTCGTGCGGACCCGGCGAAGACTCAGGGTGGTATTGTACCGAGAATGCTTTCTTGCCTTTAATCTTAATGCCTGCTACCGTATCATCGTTGAGGTTTACATGAGTAACAATGATGTCCTTGTTGCCCTCAACCGATTTGCGGTCTACACCAAAACCGTGGTTTTGCGAAGTAATTTCACTCTTACCTGTAATGAGGTTTTTGACAGGGTGATTCAAGCCACGGTGCCCATTATGCATTTTATAGGTTTTTACCCCCATTGCCAAGGCAATTACCTGGTGCCCCAAACAAATACCAAATACTGGAGTATTGGTTGCCAGCATTTCTTTCACTGTTTCAACTGCATAAGGCATAGATGCCGGATCGCCAGGTCCATTAGAAATAAAGTAGCCGTGAGGTTGAAATTCTTGCATTTCTTCCAAAGAAGCTTTTGCAGGAAACACCTTACAGTAACAATCACGCTCGTGGAAATTGTTCAGAATGTTGGTTTTGATCCCTAGATCAAGCACTGCCACCCTAAACCTGGCACCTTCACTGCCCACAAAGTAAGGTTCCGTAGTAGTTACCTTAGAGGCAAGCTCCAGACCATCCATTGAAGGAGTTTCAGCCAATTTAGTTTTCAAAAATTCAAGGTCAGTATTTTCTGAAGAAATAACTGCGTTCATTGCTCCCTTGTGCCGAATATGCTTTACCAATGCTCTGGTATCTATATCGCTTATGCCTACCAAGTTGGCAGCTTCCAGGTAATCTTGGAGCGAACTATCAGCAGTTTTGCGGGAATAAATGGGTGAGAAATAATTGCATACCATTCCGTTTATTTTCACACTGCTCGACTCATTGTCTTCGTCGATGGTTCCGTAGTTACCAATGTGTGAGGTGGTATTGATGACGATTTGCCCAAAATAAGATGGGTCGGTGTATATCTCCTGGTATCCGGTCATACCAGTATTAAAACACAACTCGCCTGTAGTAGTACCAATTTTGCCCAAGGCTTTGCCTCGAAAAATGGTCTGATCTTCTAAAAGTAAAACAGCCTCCATATAATAATTTATATCTTCACTTTTAGATGCGCAAGTTAGTAGCTTGTGCATTGATATTATAATTTTTGCGCTGTATTTTTTTGTTTTTCTTCTCTGCCCCTTCCTCTCACTCCCACCATTCAGCATAGTTTGTACACACAAGACTATTTCATTTGTCATTTTTTTTAGAAACAAGGCATTGCTTACAAATACCATAAACCTACTCAAATACAGAAAGTTAAAGTTTTTATAGTAAAAACTGCAAAAAAATTTGCTTAGCTAAGTACAATTTAGTATTTGATTACTTAATATAATTATAGATATTTGCATTATTAAAATACGAACCGCGTAGTTAAATTAAATATCAATGAAAAAAATTATCATTACTTACATGGCTTTACTGATCACTTCTTTTGCCATGGCTCAAACGGCTTACATTAAAGTAAGTAATTCCAATTTGTTTGAAAAACCCGCAGTATCTTCCGATGTTCAAGCAGTGTTGCACGCTGGTTGTGAGGTAATGAAGGTAGACTTGGTAAGCCTTGAAAATCGTCTAACAGTATTTGGGCGTATGTAAATGTAAAACTCAAAGGCGAAGGGGAATACGAGGGGTATGTATTGAAAAGTCACCTGATTAAAAGCCGAATAGCAGTAAACACCCGCAACTATGTGTACAAACCATCGCGTAGAGGTAGCAAACAACAAATCTACTGGTCGGGTGCCAAGCCTACAGTAAGACACCTCCAAGCAAATGCTCAGAAACCTTTTATTGGGCGAAAGTTTAGCAAAAACAACAAAGGCATTTATTATTTGAATGACCGTGGACGTAAAATCTATATTAGCAGAAATAAATAATCAATCACCCACAGGTAAACAAAAAAAGCGTTGCCAATGATTATAAAATCATTGGCAACGCTTTTTTATATTCCGCAACATAAGAAATGCTATAGATAAAACCTCTTTTCTTTGATGTACAAATCTACCGATTCGGGTACCAGGTATCTGATAGATTTTTGTGCTTTGATACTTTTGCGAATAAAAGTGGCAGAGATACTCATTAAAGGTGACTCTACAAAACTAACCTTGGGGTGTTTGTCTAAATCGCTGGGGCGCGAATCGGGGCGCGGGTATACATATAATCTAAAGTACTCAAGAATTTGCTCGTAGTTTTTCCATTTATGAAAGTGACTCAGGTTGTCACCCCCCATGATCAAACCAAACTCATGATCTGGGTGTTTTTCCTGTAGCACTGTGAGCGTATCGATGGTGTAACTGGGACGAGGCAAATGAAACTCTACATCGCAGGTTTTGAGCTTATAATTATCCTGGATGGCTTTTTCTACCATATCTAGGCGGTCAAACTCGTGCAACAATGACTTTTGTTTCTTAAAAGGATTTTGCGGCGAAACCACAAACCACACTTCTTCGAGGTGGGTGTTTTCTGCCATTGTATTGGCTATAATCAAGTGTCCGATATGGATGGGGTTGAAGGAACCGAAAAACAAACCTATTTTCATTGATTGTGAAATTAGTTAGTTTAAGGAACGTGATCGCAATAACTGTCCGATTTAGAACAAATCCTCTTTACTGACTTTCGTTACTTTTAGCCTTTGGCAGAGCCCGGCGCAGCAGGGCTGCAGCCATCGGTTTTCGCCGTAGCTATAAAAGTGCCTCAGTCAGTCTTGAATATATGCCCTCAATCTCGACACTTATTTTGAACATGTTCCTAAGTAATTTGATTGATTGATTTGGGGCTTATAAAGTCTTGAATAATCTCATCTACATTTACCAAAGTGTCTTTTAGGGTTTCATTTACTACAATAATATCAAACTTGTCCTGATCTTGTAGTTCTTTTTTTACTTTCGCCAATCGGCGCTGTAAACTTTCTTCAGTTTCGGTATTACGGGCACGCAAACGTTTTTCTAAGACTTCTAAAGAGGGTACTTTCACAAAAATAGACAATGCATCGTTTTGGTAATAACTTTTAAGGTTAATGCCTCCTTTTACATCTACGTCAAACAATACGTGTTTTCCAGTATTACGAATTTTTTCTACTTCTGCCTTGAGTGTGCCATAAAAATTGTCTTTGTACACCTCCTCCCACTCTACAAATTCCTGTGCATCTATTTTTTGTTTAAACTCTTCCACAGTCAAAAAGTAATAATCTTTTCCATGGGTTTCATGTACGCGTTTGTTACGGGTGCAGGCAGATACAGAAAAACCGAATTGTGCTTGATTTTTTAATAAATGTTGTACTATAGTGGTCTTTCCAGAGCCAGACGGTGCTGAAAATATAATCACCTTTCCTTGGGTAGGAGTTGGTGTGGCGTGCTTTTGTTCCGAAAAATTGTTTTCCATGCACAAAAATGCGCACTAAACTACAAAATACAAAACAAAACAGAGAATGATGTTTTAACTGCCTTCTTCTTTAAGTTTCGACTTGATACAATCAATCAAATCTTGTGGGACTGCTTTGCGCTCTATTTTATTATGCAATAAATCTTTCAGGCAACTGTTTTGCTCGTAGCAATCAGTACACATTTTACAGTCTTTTATTTGCTCCAGAATCTGGGCTGCTTTTTCAGGATCAGTTTCGTTGTCTACCACTAACTGTAGTTTATCCAGGCATATTTGAGGATCTTTACATTTTGACCCACAGTCGGACTTGCTTCCTCCGAACGTAAATAGTTTTTTTATTGATGACCACATATCAATAACAGAAATAAAGGTTTAAATTTTTAATTAAAAAGGTGCTTTTAGAAGTTATAAGTCACGATAAGTCCTTAATTACCCATACATATTGGTGCAGTTAGTTATAAGCTAAAGGCATACTAAGCATTATTTTTTGACTTGCGCTTGTCCTCATAACCCATTTTTTCGGCATAATCTTTTAATTTTTCTTTTAAAAGATTTCGAGCCCGGTGTAGTCTGGAGCGTACCGTACCTATAGGAATATCCAGTATTTTAGACATTTCTTCATAAGTAAATCCTTCTATATCGCAGAGAATAATTACTGTACGAAAGTCTACTGCCAGCGCATTGAGCGCGTTGGCTATTTCGTCGCCTATCATACTCTGGAGCACTTCTACCCGCAGATCTGCAGTAACATTGAGCTCGGTATCTTCAGAGTTGTAGATACTTTCAACTTCCTGATAATCAACTTTGGCAGGTTCTTTTACTTTTTTACGGAAGTTATTAATAAAGTTATTTTTCAATATTCTGAACAACCACGCTTTGGCATTAGTTCCTTTCTGAAAAGATTCTATAAAACGAAATGCACGCAAATAGGTATCTTGCACAAGATCTTTGGCGTTGTCTTCATTTAAGGTTAAATGAAAAGCGTAGTTGTACGCCGCATCAATATGAGGCATAAACTCCAGATTAAATATATTTTCTTTTTCTTGTTCCGAATATTTTTGAGGTGTTGTTTCCATTGCCAAACCTGGGGTTATCTTCCTGTAAACTATCAAACAAAACTAATGCTTTATTCTTGATTTATGCAATAAACAAGGCGATGTTTTGCCATCTGTCACGGGTGCTACAACAAGCAGTGAATGAATAGGGTAAATTCTTATGAATAATGTTTAACTTTGTGGCTGTTTGTAAATTTCCCAATGTCTGAGATAAATCTTTTATGCCTCAAATAAGCGCAGTTATTATTACTTATAATGAAGAACAAAACATTGGACGCTGCATTGACTCATTGCAAGGTGTAGCAGATGAAATTGTGATTGTAGATTCTTTTTCTACTGATGGTACAGAAGCTATATGTCTTAAGCGAGGAGTAAAGTTTGTACAACACAAATTTGAAGGGCACATAGAACAAAAAAACTATGCCATTACCCAAGCTACTCACCCCTGTGTGTTGTCGCTGGATGCAGACGAGGCGCTGGACGATGAATTACGCCAATCTATTTTGGCTGTGAAAGAAAACTGGACGGCGGATGGTTATAAGATGAATCGGGTAACCAATTATTGTGGCAAATGGATGTGGTACGGAGGATGGTACCCTGATACTAAGTTGCGTTTATGGAAAAGCCACAAAGGAGCTTGGGGAGGTTTGAATCCACACGACGAGTTTATGATGGAAGAAGGTGCCAAAATAGTTCACCTTAAGGGCAACCTACTCCACTACAGTTACTATTCGGTAGAGGGGCACATAAGTCAAATGAATAAATTCTCATCTATTTCTGCCAAAAGTTATTACGACAAAGGCAAGCGTTCCAATGTATTTTTGATTGTGACCAAACCTTTGGTTGCTTTTTTAAAAGCTTATCTATTAAAGCGTGGCTTTTTGAGTGGTTATTATGGTTTTGTTATTGGTATCATGGATGCCCAAACTACTTTTCTGAAATATGTAAAACTGAGGGAATATCAACAACAGCAAAAAAATAAATAAGCTTTTTTGAAAAGAATTAATATTGAGGAAACGGACGCCTATTCAAATATGAGTATTACAAAAAATAAGAAACAAAAAATATTAATCATCAGGTTTTCAGCAATTGGTGATATTGTGTGGACATCACCTGTGGTGCGTGTACTCAAACAACAACTTCCTAATGCTGAAATACACTTCTGTACCAAGTATGTGTATAGAGAAATGGTGATAGCTAACCCCTATATAGACCAACTACATTTTTTAAAAGATAGCCTCAGTGAGCTGGTGTCTGACCTCAAAAAAGAAAAGTTTGATATCATCATCGACTTACACAAAAATGTGCGCACACGTTTAATGCGTCTGCAACTTCGACGTAAAACCTATAGTTATCATAAATTCACCTTACGCCGTTGGTTATTTGTAAAATTTAAGGTAAAAACAATGCCCAACTTGCATGTGGCAGATCGTTATTTGCAAACCATTCAACCATTGGGTGTACAGTATGACGGCAAAGGATTAGATTTTTTTATACCTAAAGAGCAAGAAGTTGATATTCAACAATTTTTGCCTGCCACCCACCACAAAGGATATGTGGCTTTTGTGATTGGCGCCAGCCAGTTTACCAAAATATTACCCTTAAACCGCATGCTGGAATTATGCGAAAAAATTAACCGCCCTTTGGTACTTATTGGAGGCAAAGAAGATCAAATAACCGGAGATAAAATAGTTGCTCATTTTGCCAATAAACCTGCTGGTAACCTGGCTATATTTAATGCCTGTAATCAACTAAGCATTAGTCAGTCGGCTTCTATAGTAAAACAAGCTGAACTTGTTTTTGGGCAAGACACTGGGCTTACCCATATCGCAGCCGCTTTTCAAAAACAAATTTATGCCGTTTATGGTGGAACCTCTACCTTGGGGTTTTACCCGTATGACACCCCTCATGTTATTTTAGAAAACAATGATCTCAATTGCCGCCCTTGCTCAAAATCTGGCAAAAGCCATTGCCCCAAGGGACACTTTAAATGTATGCAAGACATTAAATTTAACTTTGAATTGCCTGAGGTGTATACCTCTGACCCTAAATAAGGGAACAAGCAAAAGAATGGTATCAGTATAATTTGTTCATCATTGAAAAAGCTGCCCGAAAGTATTATCATTAGCCGTACCGATAACCTGGGAGACGTAATGCTTACGCTCCCTATGACAGGATATATCAAATCAATTGCTCCTACTACTAAAGTGTATTTTTTGGGTAAATCTTATACCCGTGCAGTCATCGAATCCAGTAAGTTTGTCGACCAGTTCATTGACAAAGAAAGCGTGGCACAAGATTCTACCATTCTGGCAAACTTACAGGCACAGGCCATTGTGTTTGCCGCTCCCGACAAAGAAGTAGCCAAAGCCGCCAAACAAGCCCGTATACCTCTAAGGGTTGGCACAAGTCATCGATGGTATCATTGGCTTTATTGCAACCAAAAAGTAAACTTTACCCGCAAGCAATCTGAGCTGCACGAAGCACAACTCAATTTTAAGCTGTTTGCTCCGCTAGGACTGCTTACTAACCCGACTCTGGAACAAATAAAGCAATGGTATGGGCTGGAACCTGACCCAAAGGCAACACCTGACAATGATTTTATTCGATGGCTTTCGCCTGATAGATTTAACCTGATCATTCACCCTAAGTCGAAGGGTAGCGCCAAAGAATGGGGGCTCGCTAATTATACACAATTGGTCGAGGCATTGCCTGCCAACAAGTTTCAGGTATTGATTACAGGTATCAAAGCTGAAGGTGACCTTATCAAACAACAAGCGCCCGATATTTTTAATTTTCCTCATGTACACGACCTTACTGGTAAGTTGAGCCTGCCTGAACTGGTAGCACTGACCAGCAAGGCCAATGGCTTTTTGGCAGGTAGTACTGGTCCTTTGCATATAGCCTCTGCCATGGGTATTCATACCTTGGGCATTTACCCTCCCATACGCCCTATGCACCCTGGCAGATGGCAACCGGTAGGCAAGCAGGCACATTACCTTGGGCTGGATAAAAAATGTAATGATTGTCGCAAAAGCAATGTTTGTGCTTGTGTCAGGGCTATTAGTGTCGATCAGGTAAAACAAACTATTGAAGGCTTTCTAAACCATTAATTACTTCCTTTTTTTAAAGATACTGTTGTGCTGAACGTAAAACTAGATTTGTCTACAATAGACTATGCCGAGATTACTGGTATAGGGGTGTATATCAAAAACTTATCAAAGCAATTGCTCAAACAAGAGCAACTCTGCTTGACAGGAGCATACAAGGCTTCACGGTTTAGAAAAACCCATTTTATGCGTCAACATATTCCAGGCATAGCCCTTGAGCCTTACTTGCCGCTAAAACAGTTTACCTGGCTCAAAAAATGTGATGTTTTTCACGGTCCCGATTTTACAATACCTGCCCTCAAAAAAATAAAAAAGGTGGTAACAGTACACGACATGATTGTGTTTCAAGAGGGTATTGTGACGCCTGAATTTGCGGCTTGGGGCAAGGCAAGGTTTGACAAAATGGTGTACGAAGGCCAACCCGATCATGTAATTACTGTGTCGGAGTTTGCCAAAGAAGAGTTTCTAAAGTATTACCCCAGATTTGAAGGCAGGGTTACCAGCATTTATCATGGGGTAGATCATCTGAATACCGACGATAAGGGAGCAATTTATGACTTTCCTTATTTTTTGTCAGTGGGTAGCCTCGAAAAACGCAAAAATGTGTGGCAATTGGTACAGGCTTTTGAACAAATACACGAACAATACCCTGACTTTAGGTTGGTGATTGTGGGAGGCAAAGGAGGCAATCAGGAATTTGCCCATGAACTGATTGATTATATGCAAAACAGCCCGGCAAGTGCTCAAATTTTGTATTTAGGGTTTGTAGACAACCTTACTCTTGCCTCGTTGTACAAACACGCATTTAGTTTTGTGTTTCCGTCGGCATACGAGGGGTTTGGTATTCCTATACTAGAGGCCATGCAAAAGCGGTGTCCGGTGATTACCAGCAACTTGGGAGCTACATTGGAAGTAAGCGGTGACGCCGCCCTGCATACCAACCCTTACCAACCTGAAGCCATTGCCGAAGCAATGACCCATTTGATTGATGATGAAACCTTGCGCCAGTCGCTGATTGATCAGGGGCAAGCCCGTTACAATGACTTTACCTGGCAACGCTGTGCAGCCCAAACACTGGATGTATATCAGCAAGTGGCTAATATTTGATGAATTACAAGCGACAAGCACAGACACTTGTCGCTTGTGGCTAACTGCTTGCTACTTATGCACGCCAAGCCCACACAAAATCATCGCCTCTGGTGCGAATTTGGTAGCCCAACTCGGTTAAAAACTTTTTCAAATCATTTAAGTTTTCACGAGGTACATCACCATTGTGCACCTCCATTGTCATCATTCCTATTTTGTCAAATAAATGGGTGGGCATGTTATACAAAATATCGTACTCTGCTCCTTCGCAATCCAGTTTAAGTAAATCAATCTTGTCTAAGTTGTACTCATCCATGATTTGTTCTACTGTCACTGCCTCTACTTCTGTTTTTTGCACATTTTTGTTATCAAAAGATGCTGAGGTAGACGCTAAGGGCGTAAGTGTTTTGTCGGGGTTGTAGTACAAAGTGATAGACCCTGGTTTGCCCGAAACGGCTTGGTTTTTAGCCACCATTTGTCGGTCTGGGTTCAGCGCACAGTTTTGCTTAAGTTGGGTAAAATTGGTAAGTAAAGGCTCAAAAGCATAGATGCTTGACTGGGGAAAATGATCTGCCATAAAAGTAGCAAAAAAGCCCACGTTTGCCCCAATATCTACAATTTTAGGGTCTTTGGGTAGGTGTTCTTTCAAGAAAGATAAGCGGTACAAATCTTCCATATATATTTCCTTAAAAATGGCAATAATTTCGCGGGGCACTTCCAGCTGTACATTGTTTTTTCCCACAAAATGAATAGGCTCCTGTTTTTTGTCTAAGTATTTAGCATAAAAATAATTAGGCCAGTTTTTAGTAAACCTAATCAAATTGACATACTTCTTCATAATCTAAAACCAAATGTTGAGCAAACAGATGACCTTCAGGTCTGTTTGAATTATTTTGAGATGCCAAAACTACTACTTTTTTATAGTTTATAATATCTTTGTGCCATATACTTAGTTTTATAGAAAAAATGAGGATAATAAGCTTATGGTTTATGATTGTTTTGTGTTTTTCAATGAACTAGATTTGTTGGAAATCAGGCTGAATGAGTTGAATGATGTTGTAGATAAATTTGTATTGGTAGAAGCCACACGAACTTTTCAGAAAAAAGAAAAACCATTGCATTTTGAGCAAAATAAAGCGCGTTTTGCGCCTTTTTTAGATAAAATTATTCACATTGTGGTGGATCAATACCCTGGTTTTTTTGCCAAATTCAGGGTGCCTACCACTTGGGACTACGAAAACTACCAACGAGAACAAATCAAGCAAGGCTTGGTCAATTGCCAACCCAACGATGTGGTCATTATATCTGACATAGATGAAATACCTCATCCGGCAAAAGTAGCCGCTTATAAAGACACATCAGGTATTAAAGTATTTGAGCAAAGGCTGTTTTTTTATTACCTCAACGGCTTATGTACCTATTACGATACAGGTGACAAACCCCGAATAGCTCAGCCCAACAAAAATGGCTTAGGTTACTGGCGAGGCACAGTGATGTGTCATTACAAAGCGTTGAAAACAGTGAAGAAAGCTCGCTTGTGGCGTGAATTTGAAAACGCCCACACTACAGTAATAGAGGATGGGGGTTGGCACTTTAGCTATTTGGGAGGCACCCAAAAAATCATTCAAAAACTAGAAGCTTATGCCCACGCCGAATTTAACGCCAGTTATTATAAAGATGAAAAAAGGGTAGAAGAGATTATATCTAAAGGCAAAGATTTGTTTGACACCAACACCTCGTTTAAATTTATTGATTTAGATGATACAATGCCCCAGTACATTCAAAGCAACCCCAATAAATACCCACATTTGATCAAAAAATAACTTTTGGTAGCAATGGTGTAGGGTTGCGACAACACCACCCTGTGTTTTGGCTTAGATCTTTTTCAACCCAATGTCTTTCTCGGCAAGTTTCAGGGTCAAAATGGTCTCGACAGTCCAGGGGCGGGCAAGATCTGAATGGGTTTTGAGCGGAACTTCAGACTTATAACGCAACTTTTGCCAAAAACCAGGGCGTAAAATCACCAATTGATCTTTAGGTGCTTTTTTGTAATTGCCTTCAGTGACCCAATGTACTTGCTCTGCGTTTATTTTGGCAATAAACTCGTCTGAAAACAAGCTTTTGTCTGCCAATATATATACTGCTTTTACAGGAGCCTGCTCAAATACATCGTTTGCTTCTTCAATGCGTTTTTTCATCAAAGAAGGATGCGTGCCAAAGTAAGGTAATAACTTCAGGGTGCGCTCACTGGTGCGTTTTTCAAATTTTCGTTTTGAGCGGGCAATGGCTTTTTCAGATGTATGCCACCATTTATGAAATTCTTTGTATTTTTCTTCGTACCCCTCATCGCTGCGGGCGTGCCCATAATGATAAATAAAAGCATCGCTGTCGTACACTTTTTTAAACCCTTCGAAGCCTTGGGCATCCAAACAACTTTTTATGCTACTCTTTAAGCGTACAGCTCTTATCTCTTGTGGGTACCACTGAAAGTCAATGGCTATTTTGTTGTGACTAGACCAAAAGTGAAGGTAACGAAAACGCACTGCGTCGTAGCCATGCTCGTTGGCATACGCAATGTCACGTTTCATTTTTTCATAATCTTCTTCATTGATCACTTCATCAGCCTGTAGGTAAACCCCCCAGGTGCCAGGTTCCTGGTCAAAATCTTTACGCAAAGCATCTAGGGCGATGTTGGTTTGTTGCGACAAAATAAGCCCGCTTTTACGTATATTATGGTCCCATACAGTAGATATAATGTGCAAAAAATCATACTGTTGCAGCACTTCTTCGGTGTTGTCTTCTCCCTCACCCAACGCCAGGTATATTTTTTCTGTGATGCCACTCAAAGAAGTCAAACTCTCGTGAAAACTATAATCATACTTGACTCCATTACGCAAAAGCGAAAACCCAAATAACCTCATTGTCTACAATCTTGTTTGCTGATAGCCTTAGCTAAAGGCTTAAGAAATATGAAAATAAAACGACAAAGTAACCATCTTTTTTTATGATTTCATATAATTTTGCGCTCTAATTTGCTGTACTGAACAAGGGGAAAAGATATGATAAAAACAGGGATTTTATGTAGTTCTGATGCCTGGGGAGGGTTAGAGATCAATATTTTAAATTTGGCAAAGTGGCTTACTGAACGCGGGCATCAAATCAGTATTTTTTGCCGTGATGGCTCTACCATTTCCAACAAAGCCAAAGAAGCAGGTGTAACAACGCACCATTATGTATGTAAAGGCAAACATTTCAAATTTGGGGCAGCACGACGTTTGGCACGTTTGCTCGACAAGGCACAAATACCTACGTTGCTCATAGGGCACTACGAGCACTTTTATATAGGCATTATGAGCAAGCGCTACTCACAACAACCCCTCAAAGCAGTGTATTTGCAGCAAATGCAGATGAAACACCGCAAGCGAGATTTGTACCACAGGTATTTTTATAAACGCCTGGATGCCTGGATAGTACCGCTTGATTTGCTCAAAAAACAATTGCTACAGAACACAGGTATTGCAGAACAAAAAGTACACGTAATACCGCTTACTATAGAGGTAGGTCGTTTTGCCGATGCAATGAAACACCGGGAAGAGTCACGCAAGGCATTTAAGATTCCACCCAATGCTTTTGTGGCAGGTATTATTGGACGTATAGACAAAGAAAAAGGGCAAGAGTACCTGATAAAAGCCGTAGAGATACTAGAACACCAAGACTTGCACATATATGGTTTGTGCATAGGCGCCGAAACAGTAGGTGGTGAGAAGGGACATTTGCGTTATCTTGAAAAAATGGCAGTAGAACGACATTTGATGGATTTGATTCACTTTAGGCCATTTGTAGATGATGCTCCCAAGGCTTTTGCGGCATTAGACGTGTTTGTCATGGCGTCGCGCTCTGAGCCTTTTGGCATGGTAACGGTAGAGGCGATGGCGTCGGGCTTACCTGTGATTGGTACAGATGCTGGCGGTACTACCGAACTGCTCGACTATGGCAAAGCGGGTATCTTGATTCCCCCCGAAAACGAACAAGCCATGGCGGAAGCATTGAAAAAAATCTATCATGACCATCAATTACGTGAACAGCTCATTGAGATTGGTCGAAAACGTGCCAAAGAAAACTACTCCCACACAACACAATGTACCAAAATAGAAGCGTTGTTTGAGCATTTATAAGCAGCATACGAGATAAAGTAATTTTATCAAGGCTTTTGGTTAACCACAATGTGCAATGTATGCGTTAATAACCAGATAATTGCTTCCCAACTAAAGACAAACTATGATGAGAAAACTAATAATAATGATGGGGCTGGGGGTGCTTTCAGCCACTGGATGGGCACAAAAAGATGTCTCCGCAGTAAAGTTTGCCCAAACCATTACTCAAGAAGACTTATCGCGGCACTTGCACATAGTGGCTGCCGATAGCATGGAAGGGCGACGTACTGGAACCCGTGGGCAAAAAAAAGCCGCCAAATACATTGCCAGCCACTTTAAAAAACTAGGATTACAAGCTCCGGTAAAAACGTCTGCTGGGATGAGTTACTTCCAGAAGTTTGCCATGAAAAGTACCAAATGGAAAGATGTGTCGGTAGAAGCCAACGGTAAAAAATACCAGTTTCTTCGAGATGTGTTTGCCATAGGTATATCAACCCAAAAAAGCCCGTTTACCTGCCAGGCGGTGTATGCTGGTGAGGGCACAGCTCAAGAAATGAAACAAGCCAATGTGCCAGGCAAAGGAGTGGTGTTTTTTGCTAAAAACCATGCAGAAGCTATGAAAAAGGGAGAGGTAGCGCTCAACTTAGGGGCAAAAGCATTGTTTGTACTACGTGCCAATACTCAAGCCGATTTTAAGGAGTTGGTAAACTTCAATGCCTATTACCTCAAACGTTGGGTAGGGCCTCACTTGAGTAAACCTGATGAAACTAGCAAAATGGTGTTTTATGTATCGCCTGCTTTAGCCACTGCTTTGCTCAACACCGACGAAGCAACCCTGATTGGTAAAAAGCTACCTATAGGCACATCGGGCAAAGCAATCACGGCCAAAGCTACACAACAACAAAAAATAACGCTCAAGTCAGAGAATGTATTGGGTTTGCTGGAAGGTACTGATAAGAAAGATGAAATATTGGTAATTTCGGCACATTATGACCATATAGGCCTGGGTAGTAATGGCAAAATAAACAATGGCGCAGACGACGATGGTTCGGGCACCGTGGCTGTAATGGAGCTTGCCGAAGCATTTGCCAAAGCAAAACAAGCAGGAAAAGGCCCACGTCGCAGCATTTTGTTTATTACGGTGGCAGGTGAAGAAATAGGGTTGTATGGTTCTCAGTTTTATACTGATGTAGACCCGGTATTTCCGCTAAAAAATACGGTAGCCAATCTAAACATTGACATGATAGGGCGTATTGACACCCGCTACAAAACCGACCCTGACTATATTTATTTGATAGGCGCCGATAAACTATCTACTGAACTACATCAGCTGAGTGAAGTAGCTAACAAAACATACACCCGCCTGAAACTAGACTACACCTACAATGACAAGAACGACCCCAATCGTTTTTACTACCGCTCAGACCATTACAACTTTGCCAAAAACCGTATTCCTGTAATTTTTTATTTCAACGGTACCCATGTCGACTACCACCGCCCTACTGATACTGTAGACAAAATTCATTTTCCTAAGATGGAAAAAATTACCCGATTGATTTTTCATACTGCATGGAAGGTGGCCAACCGTGATAAACGCCTGGTAGTAGATAAATAAAAGTTAAAATAAGCAGCGTAGCATTTTGAAAAACCATTTGATAAGCCTGAAAATTTATTAAATGGTTTTTTAGGGACGTAGTACCTATGATTCTTCGTAAGAATGGTTATATTAAATATTCAAAACAACTGTGCAGGCGTTTGTTGCGCTGACATGTATTTTTTATCTATCCAACAATGTATATGGACATCAGGCAATACTTCAGGTTTTTAACCATTATGCTATGGTTTTTGGCAGGAACTGCGATGTTATATGCCCAAGATACTACCACAACCCCCAAAACCTCTCAATCAAACATAAAACAACTGCTTACCCAAGGACAACAATTGCTGGACAGTAGCCCTGACCAAGCCAAGCAACTCGCTCAAAGTGCGCTACGCATTGCTTATCAAAAAAAAGACCTTCCAGCACAAGCTAAAGCCCATGGGCTAATGGGGCAAGCATTGATGGCACAAACAGTGCACGAGCGCGCACTGGATCACTTCCTCAAACAATTGAGCATTTATCAACAACTTAACAACTGGCTGGGCATAACCCATACCTACAACTACATTGCCCTGTTGTATCGCCGGCAACTAAATACGTCCAAAACTCATCAATACTCTGACCTGGCACTTGACCTGGCCGAAAAATTTGGCTTCAAAGAAGAAATTGCCTTGGCTTATAACAACATTGGGGTAGCGTATTTTTATACCAAAGACTATGACAAAGCCTTGCAGTATTTTGGCAACTCTATACAACACAGAGAAGAGCTTCAACTTACCAAAGGGTTGGTGGCTTCTTACAATAATATGGGGCTGGTGTTTGCAAGAATGAAAAAGTATGCAGAAGCCTTGAAATGGTATGAAAAATCGCTCATCATCAACCAAAAAGATGCTGAGATAAAACACATGAAAGCAGCTACCTTAGACAATATGGGCGACTTACTGGCAGAAAAGGGACAACCTACTAAAGCAAAGGCTTTGTACGATAGGGCGCTAAAAATAGCGCAAGATGCTGGAGCAAATATGCGTATTATAGAAACTTACGAAAGTTTGTATGCGCTGGCTGCCAAACAAAAAAAACACAAAGAAGCGCTTGAATATCATTTGTTATACACCAGGCTCCGCGACAGTTTGATGAGTGTAAATGCGAGTGTACAAATAGCGGCACTACAGCACCAGTTTGAAATGGTAACCGAAAGAAAAGAACGGGTGTTGCTCGAGAAAGACCTAGACTTAAAAAAAGCGACTATTCGTCGACATAAAATTATTTCTTATAGTACTATCATTGGGTTGGGACTAATGCTTTTACTGGCTTTTGTGCTTTACCGCAGTAGTCGCAAAGATCGAAAGGCACGAAAACTGATGGGGCAACAGTCGGCAGAAATCAATGAAGTTAACCGTTTACTGGTACGTAGCCGGGAAAAACTACTCACCAAAACCGAAATGTTGACACTGCGTAACCAACAAGTAACCAATAGTATAAGGGCGGCAAAGTTGATTCAGTCGGCCATATTGCCTTTTGACAAGAGGATGCAAGACATATTGGGTGAGCACTTTTTGTTATACCTGCCTAAAGACATTGTTTCGGGCGATTTTTATTGGATGTATCAAATAGGCAAGGTGCGTTATGTGGCTGTAGCCGATTGCACAGGACACGGGGTAGCGGGATCTTTGATGTCTATGTTGGGCTACGCCTTGCTCAACGAAATAGTCAATAAAAAGATAAGTAACCCTGCCTTGATGCTGGAAGAACTCAATACTATGCTCACAGCTTCTTTGCGGCAAGAAGTCACTAAAAATCAAGCGGGCATGGACATTATTCTCTGTAAAATAACCGATATAGAGGAAAACGAAGAAACTTGCCCTCGCTTTAAAGTAATTTATGCAGGGTCGCGTAGACCATTGTATTATACTCAAGGAGACAAATTGATAAAAGTAAAGAGCGATAAACAGTTTATTGGGGGGTATTTCTCTCACTACGCCCCCCGTCCATTTAAAGAAAATGAAGTGATTCTTGCCAAAGGGGAGCAGCTTTACCTCACTTCTGATGGTTTTGCCGACACGCCCAACCGCGCACGTGAGTCTTTTAGTAGTCGTCGCTTGTTTAAGCTCATTGAAAGTAATGTCCACCTGTCTCTTTCCGACCAAAAAGAGGTGCTGGAGCATACGCTAGAAACGTATCAAAAAGGTGCTGAACAACGCGATGACATTACTATTTTGGGTTTTAAACTCTAGTGCACTGGAAACTAAATTCCTACCACATTAGCTTCGCAGAGCTCGCCACAGCATAGCTGCCCCGATGAAATGAATCGGGATTTAGAAATAGGCTCGGTTATTCGGAGTCTTTAGCTCGCTGACTTTACTTAAAAAAGTTTGCGTAGCTCCGGTTCCGATATACATCGGAATTGTAAACTAACTCTGCGCACTTTTTGAAGTGCGTCAGCAAACAAAATACCCTCGAATAAATAGTGCATTTATTTAATCCTCAGTGCACTAGCATAAAGTAATATATGGTATTTGGCACGAGCAGCAACTGAATACTCCCCTCTACAAACGCACTTTCAGTAAGGTATAGTATACCCCATTATCAGCCACCGTGTCAAACTCATATTGCCCTGGATACATGAACTCAAGGCGCTTGCGGGTATTATTTAAGCCTATTCCTCCTTCTTCGGGGCGTTTCACACTGTTTTGCTGGAAGATTTGGTTTTGGGTACTAAAAATTAATTGGTTATCTGCCACTTTCAAGTCAATGTCAATCACTGAAGGGTTTTTGGCGCTTACACCATATTTAAAGGCATTTTCTACCAGTGGCAACAGCAACATAGGTGCGATTTGCTTGCCTATATAATCGCCACAAAGGTTAAAGTGAACTTCGGTATGACGCAGGCGTAGCTTGTTAAGGTCTATGAAGTTTTGGATGTAGGTAATCTCTTTTTGCAAAGATACTTTTTCAGCGTTGGCTTCATACAACATATAACGCATAATGTCTGACAGCTTAAGAATGGCTTCGGGTGCCTGAGGACGTTGCTGAAAGGCAAGGGCGTAGATATTATTGAGGGTATTGAACAAAAAATGGGGGCTTACCTGTAGTTTGAGCATAGACAACTCTGCCTTGAGGCGTTGATTTTCCAGCTCTTTTTGTACTTCGGCACTGCGAAACCAATCTATCATAATGCGAATTTGGGTGCTCGACCACAGGTAAAAAAAGCTGATAAATGTGGCACCAATGATACGGTTAGTCCATATCTTGGTAGTCCAGGGGCGGTGTTTATCGCCCATGGTAAAGTTCAAACCTGCATACCATAAGTAGCTGTCTACCAGAAGACATACAATGCCAACCATCCAAAGTAAAAAAATATACAAGGCAAATTTTTTGAATCTACGCGCTCTGAAATGACGGGCAACTATGTACTTGTAGTTGACATAGAACATAGTCATAACCACTGCCAGATGAGTAAATGAGCCCAGCAACATATACCCCATGCTATAGCTCTTAAATCGGTCGTAGTACTGGTAGTCGCGAAATAGCAACAAAATAATAAGCACGCCCCAAAAGAGTAAGTGAAGGGTAATATTAGCGGTTTTACCCGCATTTTTTACTTTAAATGTTTCCAATGTCATTTTATGAAATAACTTTTGCAAAAAGTTTAACTGTAGGAGGCTTGCCACCAAGTTTTTACACATTACAAATATCTCAGTACCGTCCTCGCCTCGGTTGTGTGTCTTCATCAACCGGTCGAAACCCTAAAATAAGTCGTTTTTAGGCGTATGGTTAGGTTGATTTAGCTTTGCTGAGCACCGATATTCATCGGCATCTAAGGACTCGTAAACTCGGTTGTGAAGACACAAATTAGGGCGAAAAATAGTAGGGTAGAGTACCACCAAGTTCTTACACATTACAAATATCTCTCAAAATAAAGTAAAACCTACTTGAAATATACCTGAAAGGATAAAGCATAGACTAAATGAGTAATTTTACCGACTAAGCCTTAAATACCCATCGGCAGGTAAAACAGTGGCTTTGGTATAATGCCTCTAACAAATACTTTTCAGTTTTTACCTTTGACTTGTAAGAAAACTATTACCTTTGCTACTAATACATTGTATTGCATAGTACTGTGCAATAACGATTAATTAATATTCATATAACCGATTGATAAATTTATGCAAAAAAATATTATAGAAACCCACCAGCTGGACTTTAGCTTTGGCAAGTTTAAAGTACTACACAACTTGAGCCTAAAGGTTCCCCAGGCCAGTATTTACGGTTTTTTAGGACCCAATGGGGCTGGTAAAACTACAACCATCAGAATTTTACTTGGTTTGATCAAAACCACCAAAGGCAAGGTATCACTATTTAACCAAGATTTGAACAACCACCGGGTAGAGATTTTACGCAAAATTGGGGCTTTGGTCGAAATGCCTTCTTTATATCCACACTTAAGCGGACGCAAAAACCTGGAGATTACCCGTACACTTATTGGCAATATTGACAAAAAAAGAATAGATGAAGTGCTTGAGATTGTAGGTTTGAGCAATGACGCTCACCGCAGAGTAAAGCAATACTCACTGGGCATGAAGCAACGCCTGGGGTTAGCGCTTAGTTTTTTGAACGACCCCGATTTGCTCATTTTAGATGAGCCTACCAACGGGCTTGACCCCAATGGAATCAAAGAAATCAGAGAATTGATTATCAGGCTCAACCAAGAGTTTCAGAAAACCATATTTGTGTCGAGTCACCTACTGAGCGAAGTAGAGAAAGTAGCCACGCACGTGGGCATTATTCACCAGGGTAAACTACATTTTGAGGGCAGCATTGGTGAGCTACGCGAGCAACAAAAACCTTCTACCCTGCTAGAGGTAAACGACAGCGACAAAGCAGCAGAAATATTGACCGATCAGCATATACCAATCATAGGGCGGCAAAATGGCACGCTTAAGATAGAAGCCCACGAACATGCAGTCATTCATCAGGTAAACAGTAGTTTGCTCAAGGCTGGGCTCGAAGTATACCAACTTTCTCCGCAGGAGTCATCGCTTGAAGATTTATTCATGGACATTACCCAAAACCCTCGATAGTATGCTACATTTAATAAGAGAGCTCAAAGCCGAATTTATCAAATACCGGGGCACCTTGGTATACTGGCTCATGATTCTTTGCCCTTTTGCCATTGCGTTTTTGTTGTTTTTAGGAATGAGCATGGGCACCAGCAAATTGGTGGCAAACGCGGTGGCTAAAGGTAAAAACCCCTGGGAGGTATTTATCACAGTACACTACCGTGTACTTGGTATATTCTTTTTGCCGCTATATATAGCGATGGTCAATGGAATGATTTACGCCCGCGAACACCGCCACAATACATGGAAACATCTTTATACACTGCCCATACCAGGCTGGAGCATAGAGCTAAGCAAAAATATATTTAGCTTGTTGATCAACTTTACCACAGTCTTGATTTTTGCCCTATACATTTTTTTGTCGGGCTATATTATATCGTTGATCAAGCCCCACATGAACTTTATGGATTACAACCCCATGATTGCTTTCAATTTATTGATGGCGCTCAAAATATTTTTAGCTTCTTTTTCTATTTGGGTATTGCACAATTGGCTGGCACGTCGCTTTAGCAACTTTGGGCTCAACATAGGAGTAGCCCTGCTGGGGGTAGTAAGTGCAGGGTTGATGCTGCAGGGCTGGAAACACGTCCAGTATTTTTTGTATGCCTTGCCTATAGTAAGTGTAATAGATGCCAAAAACATGCACACGCTGTTTACTCATCCAGTATTGCTTAGTATTATTTCTGGATCGGTTGTCTGGGTAATTAGTTTTTGGGAAGTACAACGACGCAAAGTAAAGGCTTAAAAATATTAAAACTATGAATTATCTTCTAAGAGGCTTACGGGCCGAATACCTCAAAACTCACCGCACTATAGTCTATTGGCTATTGTTGCTTTGTCCGCTGGCGCTTAATATACTGGTGGTGCTTATCATCCATGAAGAAGCAGGCACGGGGCGAATCATTCGTAAAGGCATGAACCCTTGGATAGCCATCTATAATATTAACTTTAGCCTGCTTACGGGGGTTTTTATCATCTTGTTTGTGGCCATCATCAATAGCCTCCTCAACAATATTGAGCACAAAAGTAACTCCTGGAAACATTTATACGCTATAGCACAACCCCGTTGGGCGGTATATTTCCATAAGAGCCTGTTTAGCATAGGGGCACTACTGTTTGCTATGCTTGTATTTTCATTGATGCAACCTTTATCGGGCATGTTATTGAACGCCATGCACCCTGACTTAAAGATGGGTAACTACCCTATGGAGTTTTCACACAGTATAAAGCTACTCACCAAGGCGTTTATCTCTACCTTGGGCATCTGGAGCATTCATCAATGGATTACGTTTAGGTACCGTAACTTTGCCCTGTCTGTTGGCATTGGCATCATTGCTTTGATTTCAGTAGAAATTATCGGTGATTTTTTTGATTGGATGAAGTACACACCTTATGCCTTGCCTGGTCAGAACGTAGGCGGCGATCCACGCAAAGTAACTTCAACCACGGTGTTTACTCAAGAAGTATGGCTGGGCTTAGGTTGGGGCATGACCATTTGGCTCATGGGCTTTTGGGACGCCAAACGGCGGGATGTAGTGTAATTCTTTAGGTTCACCATAAACCAGAAGCAGTCAGATACAAAAGTAAAACCCCCGACTCAAAATATTGAATCGGGGGTTTGGTTTGTGATCTTTCATAAATAAGATCACTTTATTGAGTTTTGAGTGCTTTGATAAGCCCAAGCTCATTGCGCAAATGCTGCACCTTGTAGGCGGCTAACTCCAGAAAAGCTTCCAGGGCTTCTAAGTTTTGACTTTGGTAATAATCAAGCGAGTCGTTAGCGTCTAAAGCAAAGGCCTCTAACCTGGTTTGAAACCCCTTCTCGAACAACTCAACATTTACACCTGCCAATACCTGCGATTGACTACTCGATTTTAATTTCTTAAGTAATGGACAAAAAATAACCTTTCGATTTAGGAAATGACCTTTACTCCTGATGCTTCGTTATTTTTATTGCCCGTAGCGCTGCTACGAGCGCAAAAAATGCCTCGCCTCAGTAGCAAATCTCTATCTCCAAATGGAGACTTTATTTTTCAACCATTACTAACTTGCATTGTTAAATTATTTTAATTTAGCTAAAAGCCCTTGAGGGAAGTCTCCAAACTTAGACCTCTTGGGCTATCTTTTTACCATAAAAAGATAGAGTAAATATAGCTAAAACAATGACAATATTCAAGCAAAAATAGAGGTTAATTTACTGAAAATCAAAACCTTATACAAAAACATTACTTCTTTGCCCTTGACCCAAACACCGACCGTGCCGTAGCCCCCTGGTTGTTGGTAATGCTTTGATCTGCTCCTTTTTTTATCAAAAAATCCATCACTCCTACCCTGCCCTTGGTGGCTGCCATAATTAATGCGGTATTGCCTACCATGTCTTGTTGGTTGATGTCTGCACCCGAAGCAAGCAACAGATTAACCATTGCTTCTACATCTGGGGGGAGTATGTGGCGGTTGCGCCGAGTGGTGGCAGCCGCATGCATGATTACAGGTTTTTTGTATCGTCCCAATTGATTAGGGTTGGCGCCCTTACTCAAAAAATACTTGGCAACTCCAAGGTTTTTGTAAAATACTGCTACCGCAAAAGGGGTTTCCTCTTCTTTGTTTTGAATTTTCATATCTGCCCCTTTTGCCATCAGCTTTTTTACCAGCTCTAGATTGCCATTAAGTGCTGCATGGTGCAAGGCTGTCATGCCATAGTTGGTTTCTCTATAATTTACCTTCTCGCCTTTTTCTATCAAATAGAGTACTATTTCGGAGTGGTTTTTCTTGGCAGCAAGTGTAATGGGGTTTTCTTTGCCACTATTACCTTTGCTAATGTTGGCGCCCTTTTCTATCAAAAACTTTACGGCATCTAAGTGCCCATTTTTAGCCGCTTTCATCAAAGGGGTTTGCTCCAGTGACAATATACCTGAGCTTTGATAGTTGATATCTGCTCCCTGATCCAAGCATTTTTTCACTGCCTCTATATCTCCACTGGCAGCCGCCTTTAGTAGTTTATCGCCTGGAGTATTGCCACTACAAGCATAGAGTAGAAAGCCAATAAATATAAAAGTAAATTGACGTATCCTTACTTTTGTTCTCTGAAAGTGTTTGTTCGTAATCATAAACATTGTTTTGATTGGATGGTGTGAATACTATAACTTACAAAGTTATGGGCAAAAACTGAAGTAGTATCGACGTAAAAAAAGCGCGATATTAGGTATATACGCGCTTTAGAAGTCATTTAGAAAAACTTACTGATCATTACTCAAGTATAAGCTTCCCGGTTTTTTGTGCACCTTCTGTAGTAATTCTATAATAATACAAGCCCGAAGGGTACTTAGAAAGGTCTACCGAAAAACGATCGGAGCTGTAGGCATCACTGTATACCACTTTGCCTTGAGCATTGTACAGCTTGAAATAAATGCGTTGATCCTGAAAGTTTTTACTGAATATATTTAAAGGCTGATTGCGGGTAACTGGGTTTGGAAAAAAGATAAACTGTTCTTTATCCAGGTAGTGTATCTGCGCTACTTCTGTCAAAACTTCCTGTCCATTGTTAAACAGAATACGGGCACGGTAAGAATTTAAACGCGGAAAAGGGGTAAAGTCGATTTGGGTCAATTTGGCTGTACTACCAGGCACCACCGTAGCTATTGCCTCATATACACTTCCGTTTTTTCTTTCATACACAATTGATTTTATTCCATAGGTGGTGGCAAGTGTAAGGTTCAGTACAATGCCTGTATCTACCTTTGATTGGGCAAAAAAGCCCTCGATATAACAAGCTACTTTGTTGCGATAGTCATAACCTATGGCTTGAATACCGCTTTTGTTGGCGTTAAAATTAGGTACAATAGTAAACGATGTATCTGCCAACTGGTTTTTATAAAAAATAAAAACAGTATCAGTGGTTTCGGTCAGTTTTCTCAAAAACCTGGCACCAGGAGCATATACAGTATAAGATTGAATATTGGGTGCTTTTTCCCATTGAATCATGACCGAGTCGCCACAATTAAACCCTACTGACACCTCCAGGGGTTTAGACAAAGTAAAAGTTTCGGTGGCAAATGCTTGTGTATTGATTGTCATACGTGCCATTGCCAATGCAAAAGTATCTTTTGCCTCTTCCCACCGATACGCCTCCTGACTCAGGTCTACACTTGCCGCGATTACTTCCCAGGTTTGCCCGTTGTCCAGACTTAGTTCAAGTTTGCCCGTTTGTCCAGCCGCAAAGGTGGACTCCCACCTGAAATAGTCGATATTTTCGCTCTGGGAGTGCATATTATCGCTGGCTGTAGGAAAAGTCCAGACAAATTTATCCTTCTCCTCCCACTGGTAAGCCACATAAAAATCTTGATTGCCCACTGCCAGGTTGTGCCCCTTTACCCGAATAGTATAAGTGCCCGCCACAGGGTTTTCTACGGTGACTTGTTCTATGGTGTTCAGGTGGTCTTCGCCACGAGTAGCAGGCAAAGCCAACACATTGGTATCTGCAGCAGTTTTGAGCACCCAAGGCAGCCAGGTGTTGGTGGCTTGGGTCACGCTTAGGTCCAAGTCATTGACCAAGGCTTTACTGGCATTTACTGCTGCCGCCGGATCATTCCAAACCAAGGTTATTTTTAGATGGGTCGCATTGGCAGGCACATTCATATCAAAACTGGCGGTATTGCCTTGGGTAGCAGTACCAGTTACATATTGCTCTGCGATTAGGTTTTGGTGTGCCCTGTATACGTTTATATTGCCATAGCCAGTCTTAAAGTCTACCCCTGTAGTGGCTACATCTTCTGCGCTGTTTATCAGCACTGCCCTTAGCAACGTTGCCGAAGGAAACTGCCCCTTTTGCTGTTGATAGGCTTGCTGTAACAAAGTAACCATCCCGGTAGTAATAGCCGCAGCATTAGAAGTTCCACTAAAATCGCCTCCATTTCCTCCATAAGCTACCAACTCTGGCTTTATCCTGCCATCGTAAGCGGGACCTTTAGAGCTAAAAGGTAAAAGTTGTTTGTTGGCAGATATAGCTCCCACGTGTAAAATATTTTTTGCCATCTTAAAACTTCCTGATAAGTTGGCATACCCCACCACTCCTTTGTAGTTGCCTTCGGTAGGGCCTATTGTTCCATCATTTCCCGACGATACCACATGTAACAACTGATCGTTGTTGTTGGCACTTAGGTCAAAAGCACGAGCCTTATCGTCATACACGTTGTTTACCTGCCCCTTCAACCCATAAGAATGGTTTTGTGCTATAATGCCCGTATTTTGGTAATAAGTGTCGCTTTCGGGCAAAGTGTCCGCATTGTTCGATGAGGTCAGGTTGGCCTTCCAGGCTACTCCTTTGCCCCTTGATGATGAGTTGCCCGCCCCCGCAATAAAAGTAGCCATATTGGTAGGATGGTCTGCCTTGGCAAAATCATATATAGCTTCTGTACCCTTAGATATAAACCTCCCCCGCAGGTCTATGTCATTGGTATTAAACAACGGCTCGTGCAACGACACCAACATTCCTTCGCCTGTCAAGGCTGGAAACTCATTTTGCAAACGATTGATTTGGTTGACAGTAAAATCATGCTCCTTTTGTGTACTTTTGGTGCGTGCTACATTTAGAGGTATTTCCTGAAAAGAGCGCACCTGACGATTAGACTGAATGTACTTTTTGAAAGCCTGAGGGCTGGCTTTGACAGTTACCGTTTGAGTTGCTTTATTATAGTCTACAATGCTTATTACAGCCTGGTAAGCTTGCATATCTTGTACAAACCGGGAGTAATTGTCTACCTTAAAGGCCATTTTTTTTGTGGTAGCCCCAGCTGTCTTGGCAAGTCTATCAGGCGGTTGTTGGGCTAAGGTAACAAACGGGATGAGGGTCAATAGTATGATTAACCTTAATAGCAGGTGTTGGTTCCTATACATTTTAATCTATTTTTAAGTGCTTGTGTAATATAATTTTATGCTAATCTACTAAAATTTAGCTAAAGCGTAGGTCACCTTTTTGGATTTTAGCAATCACCAATTGGTATAAGCACCAATAAAAAAGCCCTTGTCGTTTCAAAGACAAAGGCTCAATTATTTGTTAGAAAGTAAATTTAATGTTTTACCAGTTTGCTTTTCAAGGAGGTGCCATCAGACGAAGTCAGCTCTACATAGTATGCCCCTTCTGACCATTGGCGGGTATCAATCACTACACCTTGTTTGCCTTGAACTACAGTGCCCGAAGCCACTACTTTGCCCAACTGATCATAGACTATATAGGGGGTATGTTCAGTAAAACTCAATGATTTATACCCTACATATACCTGGGTAACGGCTGGGTTGGGATATACCACAAAGTCGTGTTTTTGGTCATCGGCAATGCCAGTGACTTGCTTGTCGTCATTGCTTTGGTTGCCACCGTTGGTTCTGAGCAAACTTGATGGATCGCCAATAGCAGCCTGATACACTTCCTTGGTTTCATCGTCTTGCACAAACACTACTACTCCTATCTGTTGGTTGTCATACACATTGGCAAGTTCCCAGCGCTGACTAATCACTTCGCTGGTTTTACCTGCAGTCCAATCTATCAGGGTACCTGCAGCACTTGGCAACATTTTCTTCACCACATTTTTAAACACTAGCCCAGTGCTTCCCACGCCTGCAATTTCTCTTTCTATCACTGCCACTTGCACGATCAATGGACGCTCTACAGTATTGAGCGCATTTATAGTAGCTTGTACACTTAAGCTGGTAGGAGTACTTCCACTAAAGTCAAGGTTAATGCTAAACGGAGCTGCCTCTAGGGTACGTCGGCTATAATCGTCTTGTCCATACAGCGAAAACACCGAGTCGCGGGTAGAACCATCTAATGCGGTTCTTGGTGTAACTGCCAACCCATAATACAAAGCACGCGCACTGGGTGCTGCATTATTGTCATTATTCAATGGGTCGTCACCCGGAAATTTGGTGTGGTACTGAATATTGACTACTTCGGGGGTGCGTCCCTCAGTAAAAGTGTTGATAAAGTCATTTTCGGTATTGGCAGCAGCGTTAGAGCTATTGGTAAAGTGTTCTAACAGAGCTACCCGGTTTCTTTCACCAATCAACACATTGTCAAAAGCAAAACCATCTAAATTAGACCCAATTGGGTTGCTGGCGTCGCTACCAAAAGCTATGCGGAAACGAATAGTTTTTAAATTATCAGTAGCACTGGCGTCAAGGCGGGCTTTTAATTCGTCCAAAGGAAATTTAGCCACGCTCCAGGTAGTATCGGTATCGCCCGCCCAACCTATAATATTACCGTTCCAGCTTGACTGGGCAGCACTTTGCACTCCAGGGTTGCCCAAAATCCCTGTTTTATTGTACCAGGCAATGCCCGACCCCACCTTGCCTACCACTTCCCAGGTTACGCCATCGTCAAGCGTAGCAAGCAACACTGCTCCATCAAAGTTAACATCTGTATTGACCCAATACCTAAGGTTGATCACTGGGCGCAACATCTGATCAATATTGAAACAAGGGCTTTCTACATAAGACACTTCATTGTTGTTATAAGCTCCACTCAGGTTGGTAGCCCAAACCCCACCACTGGTAGCGTCAAAGGTACTACCTGAAGGTGTACCATGTTGCCAACTTGAGTTAGTTCCGGCAGGAATCCAGCCCCCGTTGCCTGTGTCAAAAGTTTCAAAATAGTTTTGGGTGTTAGACACGTTTACATAAGGGAAAATATACACTGTTTTGGTGATCTGATCAACACAACTACTTACACTCCCCTGAGTTTCCACTCTTAAAGTAACCACATAAGTACCTGCTGCAGCATACATGTGGGTAGGGTTTTGTAAAGTAGAGGTGGTACCATCGCCAAAGTCCCAATTCCATTTTACAATGTTGCCCGGTTGCGACACCGTAGACTGATCGGTAAATTGAGTAATGCCTCCCAAACAAAAACCAGCCGAACCAAAATCTGCCGTAGGTACTGGTGTCACTGTCACCGTTTTGGTCACAGTAAACTGACAGCCATGTTGGTTGGTGGCAGTCAGGGTTACCTGAAAACCAGCAAAAGTAGGATATTTATGGCTAGGGTTTTGAATGTTAGCAATCCCCCCATCACCAAATGTCCATGCCCACTTCCAACCCGTAGTAATCCCGGTAGCAGTGGCACTGAACGTTACATCATCACCAAAACAGGTGTTATTGAAGGTAAAATCCAGGTCACTGGGAGAGAAAAAGACTTCAAACCTTTGTGATCCAGAAATGTTGGCACAAGCCAAACCATCGGTATAGTCATAGCGAATCCAGTAAACTCCAGGGGTAAGTTTGGTGGGGTCTAAAATATGGGTATTAGGGTCAATGGCTGAGTTGGCCGAAAAGTTGACATCATCAGTGCTTATTTTAAAAGCCCCACTGGGTGGCGCCAACACAGAACCATTGTTAAACGCCCTTAATTGTACTGAGTTTATATCATTACAATAAGTGGCATCCAATCCAGTAAAAGTAAGGGTAGGAAGTTTAAGTATCTCAAAAGTAACAAGTGTGCTTGAGGTAGTCACGCAGCTGTTGCCATCGGTATAAGTATACTTTATTTTATGAACACCTACCGGAAATAAATTGGGATTCAAAGTAACTGTATTGCCCCCAATATTTGGCGTAATTCCTCCGGCAGGAGGCGCAGCAAATGTTCCTGACTGGTTTAAGTCTACCGTAAACACCACATTGGTAGCACTTATGTTAATGTCAGTACTTCCATCTTTTAAGGTAATAGTAGCGGTAGTTTCACTTTCACAATACCCAGTAGCATCTATGCCATTAATTACTGGCGAGGGCAATTCATGAATAGTGATCGCCAGGGTATTAGACGTAGCCACGCAAGTATTGGCATTGGTGTATACATAGCGAATGTTATGGGTACCTACGCCCAACACTGCCGGGTTAAGCAACACCTGGTTAGTAGCAGGCAAAATGCTTACATCTCCATTATTGTTGGTATAAGTGCCCGTTTGCCCTTTGTCAATCTGAAAAACCACCCGACTTAACTCTCCTCCGGCATTGTTGTTCAATGTTGTACTGGTGGTAGCATCAGTTAAGGTAAGTGCTGGGCTTGCCGCATCTCGGCAATATGCCGTTACATTGCCCGCAATGGTAAAGTTAGGCTGAGGCAACGCGTGAACCACGGTGGTTTCGGGGGTAGAGGTTTGCACACAACCATTGCCATCGGTATAAGTAAAACGGATGAGGTGAGTACCTACTCCAGCCGTTGCCGGGTTAAAGGTCACCGTGTTGGCGCCCACATTTACATTGATAGAACCAGGGTTGTTTACCCAGCCGCCACTGTTGGTGTTAATAGAGTAAGTTACATTACCCAAAGCATTGATGACAGTGGTACCATTCCTGGGCACAAAAGTAACCAAGCCATTGTCCATACAGTATTCGGCGCTTAGCCCGGTAAAGTTAGGATCAGGCAAGGCGTGTACTACAATGGGCACCTCAGCCGAGGTTTGCACACAAGTTTGATCGTCGGTATAAGTAAAACGCAACTCGTGGTTACCCACTCCTATTTTATCAGGGTGAATAGATACCGTAGCTCCGGCAATACTCACTTCTCCGTTGGTGGGTGCAGCAAAACTACCTGAGTTCTTTTTAACCTCAAAAGTAACTCTGCCTCCGCTCAACTGAGCCGCAGTCAAAGCGGTGAGGTTATCTCTTAGATTAATGGTGGCAGTAGTTAAATCTACACAGTAGCCAGTGGTTACTACCCCAGTAATGTTGGGTTGAGGCAAGGGGTTAATAGTAATTGCCATAAATGCCGATGTTTCTACACAAGTGTTGCCATCTGTATATACATATCGAATGTTGTGAGTACCTACCCCCAGCGCTGCGAGGTTAAGCAACACCTGGTTGTTGGCAACATCTACACTTATTTCTCCGCTATTGGCTACATAAGTACCCGTTTGACCTTTGTCAACCTGAAATGTCACATTGTTTAGTTGCGCTGAGGTAAGGGTAGTAGTATTATCTCTGAGGGTAAGTAAGGGGCTTGCTGCATCTATACAATAAGTAGTGACATTGCCCGCAATGGTAAAGTTAGGCTGAGGCAACGCGTGAACCACGGTGGTTTCGGGGGTAGAGGTTTGCACACAACCATTGCCATCGGTATAAGTAAAGCGGATTTGGTGAATACCTACTCCAGCCGTGGCAGGGTTAAAAGTTACCGTGTTGGCTCCCACATTTACATTGATAGAACCAGGGTTGTTTACCCAGCCGCCACTGTTGGTGTTAATAGAGTAAGTTACATTACCCAAAGCATTGATAACAGTGGTACCATTTCTGGGCACAAAAGTAACCAAGCCATTGTCCATACAGTATTCGGCGCTTAACCCGGTAAAATTAGGGTCAGGCAAGGCGTGTACTACAATGGGCACTTCAACCGACGTTTGCACACAAGTATTATCATCGGTATAAGTAAAGCGTAACTCATGGTTACCTACTCCTATTTTATCAGGGTGAATAGATACCGCTGCTCCGGCAATGCTTACTTCGCCGTTGGTGGGTGCAGCAAAACTACCCGAGTTCTTTTTAATCTCAAAAGTGACCCTGCCTCCGCTTAACTGAGCCGCAGTCAAGGCAGTTAAATTGTCTCGTAAGTTGATAGTAGCAGTAGTCAAATCTACACAATAGCCAGTGGTCACTACTCCAGTAATGTTGGGCTGGGGCAAGGGGTTAACCGTAACATTTAAGTGAGTAGAGGTAAGTTTACATCCATTGGCATTGGTATAAGTAAACCGTATTTTGTGAGGAGGGCCAGTCGAAACACCCAATATACCAGGAACGATGTAAGCTTTCCCATTGGTCAAATCAACATTCACTTCTCCATTATTGGCTGTATAACCAGTGCCCTTGTCTACTTCAAACACTGCATTGGCAAGCTCTGTTGCGCTTAGTGTAGCGGTAGCATCGCGTATCACCAGCTCTTGCTGGGTAGCATCTATACAATAAATAAAAGGAGCCGATCCGCTTGCCAATGTAAAGTTAGGGGCAGGCAAAGCATTGACTGTAACACTTAGTGTAGCAGAAGTTTTCTGACAATTGTTGCCGTCGGTATAAGTAAAACGAATCAAGTGTGGGTTGCCCACTAAAGAAGCCCCCAGTACACTAGGATTGAGCGTTATACTGGAAGTAGGTATATTTTTGATAATGCTTCCAGGTGGTGGTGAGGCAAAAGTACCTGAAGAGTTTTTATCAATTTCTATACTCGCATTATTTAGCTGTGTAGTAATCAGGTTATTGGTACCATCTCTTAAAGTCAGGACAGCACTGGTAACATCGGCACAATACACCAGGTTAGACTCAGCAAAGTTAGGATCGGGCAAAGGCAATACCGTAACAGTGCTTACCGCTGAGGTAGCCACACAACCATTGGTGTTTGTATAAGTAAAACGAATTTGGTGAGTACCTACTCCCAATGCATTGGGATCAAAGGTTACATCGCCAGCGGTTTGATTTACAAATGCTCCAGTAGAGTTTTGATCTATAGCAAATATTACATTAGCTAGGTTAGCACCAGCAATGTTCACCCCTCCATCGCGAGGTGCCAGCGTAACCGTGGTTACATCTACACAATAGCTGGTCACCCCTCCCCCAAAAGTAAAAGAAGGAACAGGTAACACATATACTGTGAGCACCTGGTTACCTGTAGTAACCGAACACCCATTGGCATTGGTATACCTCATTCTTACGTTATGATCTCCCACCCCATAAGTTGCCGGATTCAGATTAGTTTCTCCTGCTCCTAATTGGCTGTACGCTCCCGTCTGATTTTTCTGCACTTCAAACACTACTCCACCCAAATTGGCTCCTGTAATCGTTGCCCCTCCATCTCTTGGAGTCAATGAAATACTGGTAACATCGACACAATGAGTAGCATCATTTGAGGGAAAAAGAAAAGAAGGAACAGGCACATCATAAATATTAAAAAATGAAGATGCCGAAGTATTGGAGCAACCAGTAGAGGGATCGGTATAATCAAAAAACATTTCATAACTACCCGCCCCCAAAGTGGCTGGGTTAAAGATCTTTACATTGGCGGCAAAGGAATTGACCGTACCACTGCCATTTTTCTTATATTTTACTATAAAGTTATTGGTTACACTGTTACCGTTGGCTCTCAAATCAAGGTTTACCGACGCTACATCTGTACAGTACTGGCTCTCCAACCCGCCAAGCACCAAAGTAGGTAAGGGCGAAACGGTCACCCCTACAGGAACCTTTTTCTCAATAAACGGTCCCCACAAAGGACCATCTCCGGAGGTATAATCATAACGCACCTTTATAGTGACATTACGAAAACCATCTGTATTCGGGTTGAACTGATAAGGAGGTCCACCTACAATGCCTGTCCCTGAGATAGTAAAAGAAGTTGTTTTGGTATAAGTAGACTTGATAGTATTACCAAATATTTTGAGTTTTTTAACTATAGTATTAGGAAAAATAGCTGTATTGGAGCTTGGGGTAAGGTTGCCAGTTTGAGCATCGCCCACACAATAAGAGCTGTTCAAACCTACAATTGCCCCATTTGGGTTAAATACATTGTAATTAAAAGTAGTACTATTGGTACAACCTGTCGCGGGGTCAGTGTAAGTATAGGTAATCAAGTGGTCACCATCACCTGCTACATCGGGGTAAAAATTAGTCCCTACTACGCCAGGTCCTGAGTAAGTGCCTACTGTAGTAGCTACTATGGTTCCTCCTACTGTTCCCCCATACGTAGGCGTAGTAGCATCTCCATCGCTTAAAGGCACTGCATCCGTCTGGTCATTAGGAAAACTACTATTAACAGATTCAATATACCCCACATCTGGTAACCCATTGACAGTAAGAGCTATGGCTGAAGAAGTCGCGGTACAACCATTGACTGTCACCTCTACGGTAATATTTCCAGAGGTAAGCGTATTACTTGAATAAGTATTACTACCTGAGTTTTGCAAGGTAGTAGTTCCATTTTTGAAATGATAATTAGCCCCCGCACTAGGGGTTGATATAGCGGTAAAAATCACTGTTTCGCCTTCGCATATTACATTGTCAGCATCACTACTTACCAATGATACTGCAGGTTCGGCATCAATAGTAACGGTTACTGTAGCAGATGTACTCTCACAGGTACCATCATTACGCGTAACATAGTAGGTAGTGGTTCCTACAGTGGCACTAGACGCACCCAGGTTCGTAACCAAATTTGGCGTAGCTCCAGTATACAACACATTAGTCAAAGCCGCATTGTCGTACCAGGTATAGGTGCCTCCCCCACTTGCCGTAACCGTTTGTGCATTGATATTGGTATTTTGGCAAAAAGTAAAGGCAGTATTGCTTAAAGTAGGTGCTGAAGGGCGATTCGGAGAGTTTAATACCGCATGAACGGTTCCACTCGCATTGCCTTGTTGCACTGCTGAGCCCGTTCCATTATTGGTGATATTGCCTGCACCTGCATTGTCAGCCCTTATTTTTAAGCCATTGATTACAATTGAGTTGATGTTGGCACCTCCCGTTATGTCATATTGCACCGTAATCAGGTTGGCAGCTACATTTACACTTGCATTACTTATTTCTGCTCCAGTTACAATCACCGAACCTACCCCTACTTGCATTGTATAGTTAGAAGGCACAGTTAAAACCAAAGTTTGGGTGGTGCCTGTGGCAAACGAAGAAGCTGACCCCTCAGTGATTACAATAGGATCAATGTCGACAAAACCACCTCCCACACAGGCGTTTACTGTAGGGGAAGTAATACTTACCCCACCCACAGTGGTAAATGTCCAGTTGCCAGCGGTTACTCCAGCTATTTCGGCTTGCGCCTGATTGGCAGCTTTGAGTGCTCCATCATCAATAGTGATTTGATACTCGGTGTTGGGATTAAAATCAGGCAAAGTGATCAACAATTCATTGCCATTTTGTATAGTAATACTTCCGTCTGTAATAGGCAAAACAGTGGCTGCTGCTGCTGGGTTAATTGGAGTAATGGTTACATTACCTGTAGTATTTTTCTGAATGTCAGCCGAGTAGGTAATCAAAGGATTCGTGTTCAAAGCCACATTATTGGCATTGTCGGCAGGCGTAGTAGGAGTATTTGTAATGCCTGGCATAGTAGTAAAACGCCAATTGCCAGTAGTAATCCCTGTCACATCACTGTTTGGAGCAATAGCATCTTGCAATACACCATTCGCAAAAGTTACTTCATATAATGTATTGGCATTTAAGTTTACGTTGGGCACAGTCACTGTTGCTCCAGCAATGGTCACCAACGTGTTCACGTCAAAGTTTTGTGCAGTACCAGCTGGGGTAATTGGTGTAACCACAATGTTGCCTGTCCCTGCTTGTACATTGCCCGAAAAATTAATGGTCAAATTGGCTAAAGTAGCTACATTGCTTCCATTATGTGTGGGAGCCAAGGTATTCACGCTTACTGCCGAACTGGTAGTAAAACGCCAGTTGCCTGCGGTAAGCTCAGGCACTGGAGCATTGGCACCAGTCGCTGCGGCAAATCCACCTGCGGGAATTGTTACCTGATACAGTTTATTAGCAGTAAGCCCACTAGGAGGAGTAATGGTAACAGCAGCTCCAGTAATGCTTACATTACCTCCTGTTACATCAATGTTTTCAGAACTTCCATCAGTCACATTAGTCAATACCATATTACCTGTACCCGCCTGTACATTGCCCGAATAGGTAAGGCTCAGGTTGGTAGCACCAGGAGTTATATTTACCGCATTATTTGTTGGGTTCAAGGTGTTGGGGGCGATGCCCGATATTGTAGTAAACACCCATTCACCCGTAGATACTACTGGCACTGTAGCTCCTGCCCCTCCACTGGCATTGATTTTACCCGCTGTCCAGCGTAGTTCATACTGAGTGTTAGGATTTAAAGTAGGCGTGATTGTTACCGTGTTTCCAGCAAACACCAATGCACCTACGTTGATATTGGTGGTACCACCATTGGTAAGGTCTGCCAAGCTGATGTTGCCACTACCTGCGGTTACATCTGCATCAAAGGTAATCACAAAAGAAGCATTGGTGGCGATGTCAGTACTGCCATTGGTTGGACTGATGCTCACAATGGTGATTGCTGTACCAAAATTCAAGTCTCCACTGACCAAGGCAGGAGCCGCAGTATTGTCTGATGCCCTGCGCACCACATCAGCAACCATCGTTACTTCATAATTTTTGTTAGCATTTAGGTCAGCAGCAGGGTCAATCGTCAGCACATTGCCTGATATGCTTACCTGAGTACCATCCAATATACTAATGGTGTGCTCGTCTACCCCGTCAGTAGTATTTCTTATGACTATATTCCCGGTATTGGCCACTATAGAAGCATTGTAGCTAATCGTAATGTTGGTGTTTTTTGCCACATCAGTAGCTCCATCTACGGGGCTAAATGCAGTAGTGGCAAAGGCAGGCAACACAGCAGTGGTAAAGTTCCAGTCAGTAGTAGCTATTCCTGCGGCATTCATACCGTCAGCAGTTTTGAGCAATGTACCTGCTGCCATTGTCACTTCATAGACTTTGCTTGGATTCAAGTCAGTTGCAGGGTCAATCGTCAATACATTATTGGTAATGCTTATTTGGGTACCATCGGTAATGCTAATAGTGTGTTCATCAACTCCATCGGTCGTGTTTCTAATCACAATATTCCCGGTATTGGCGGTTACATTGTCCGAAAAGGTGACCTGAAGGTTGTCAAAAACCGAAATACCAGTAGCCCCATCGGTTGGCGAAAAACCTGTAATTGTGGCTCCCCCTGTAGTAAACTGCCAAGTGCCCGAGGCAATGCCTGCCAATTGTCCACTTGAAGTAGTTCGGAACACGTCATCAGCAAAGAATATTTCATATTGAGTGCCAGGGCTTAAGTCTGCCGTAGGGTTAATGGTCACCACATCGTTTACGATACTTACTTGGGCATCGCCCACTGCAATGGTTATATCAGTACCTGCCGGGCTCAACGGACGAATTGTAATGTCTCCGGCATTTGCCTGTACATTGGTACCATTAAAGTTAAGCGTAAAGTTAGCATTGGGGTTTACATTGGTAGTATTATGAGTAGGGCTAAGCGTTACGGCTGTCACATTATTGGTGATTGCCTGTGCACCAAAAGACGCCAGTTGCCCCCCAATTGCTTCTCCAGTATCCCCTATATCGTTGTATTCAATGGTTACTGTTTGTCCAGCTTTTACAGGAACTGCCAACCTAAACCATAATTGATTGCTAGGTACACCCTGCGCAGCAGTATAACGTACCTCAGCAATGGCAGAAGCAGCTCCGTTTACCCTAATGGTAAAACCAGTGCCTCCATCGCCTGTCACCATATCATTGCTGGTATTAAAAGTTACATCTACCCAGTTGGGGAAATTGGCTTGTACTTCGGCGCTATTAAAGGTAGGCTGTGCCCAAACTCCCAACGTGGAGAGCATCAGCACAAGAGAGAGTATAGTTCGTAGCATCGATTGCTTAATTTTCGGTATTGTTGTAAACATGGCATTCATTCGTAATGATTTTTCCAAGATTGCAAATATGACTCATCAAAGTGAGCCAATGCGCCCAATGTGTGTTTATGTAAGATTGTGTGTATGTAAGGAAATAATCTATCCCTATAGCTTATAAAAGACTTTTTTTGCCACTTTGTACTCTTTATATATGTACTTTTCTGTAGCGATTTGCAATTGTAGTTTTTAGCTAAAAAACTCGTTCACTTATAGGCAGTCTTTTTCCAGTGATGTTTTTATAAAAATTACAGGTGTTTATTTGCTTTGTGTGTAAAAGGTAAGTGTTGATGACGGGCTTGAAAACTTAATATATAATAAGGTATAAAATGCACCTTTATACTATGTCCTGACAGGTTTGGGAGTAAAAAAGTTGTCTTAAGGCTTCTTTTTTTTGCTAAAAACCAACCGTGTAAATCTACTCCTCTTATTTTTTGGGGCTTTTGGCTATTTTTTGCAAGGTAAACTCCATCACCTTGTCTTCTTTGTTTACTCTCTCCATAATAGAAGGCTGCACCACATAATGCGGAATAATTCCCCGGTTTAGGTGAGGATAGTTTTGGGGAATCTTTACCCATTTTTCCAGAGGTACCACCAGGTTGAGGTAAGTATGAGGCAGGGTTACATCCAAGAATGTCCCCCCGTTCAACCCTTGTGCACCCCCTCCTGCTTCTTCCCCAATAAAGGTAGCCCTTTCGGTAGAGTACAACAGTGACGCAAACAAACAAGTAGCCGAATAACTTTTGCGGTTCATCAATACATACACATTGCCCTTAAACACCCGTTTGCGTCGTGGATACTGAATCTCAAGAAAATCATAATAGTTGGTCTTTACTACATAATTTACCCCGTCTTTTTTTATTGTTGAGTCTTGCGCTTGCTCTTCTAAATATTTGGTATCATGAATATCAATCTTATCCCAATTGGTATACTTCAAAAAATCTAACGGCTTATTGGTGGCTACCTCTATGCGGTCAAGAAACATGTAAGGTTCACCATACAAGTAGGCAAACAAACCGTTGGCATACAACATCTCTCCTCCTGCATTGTTTCTTAGGTCTATCACCAGGTTTTGAATTTTGTGGCGGTGTATTTTCTTAAAACTACGCCTGAGGTAGCGCGAAAAACGCTGTCCACCTTCTTTGATTTCGGTAGGATAAAATGAGGTGATTTTCATTACAGCAGTGCTCAACGAGTCTATTTCTTTGTAACGTAATGGGTAGGTTCCTACCTCTATAGCTGAGCGTTTGTGGTAGCGTTTCAGCATAGGATCGTCAGAAGCAGCTACTTTGGTAGTAAATATTTTGCCTTGCGGCGAACGACACTTCAATAAAAAAGTGTCTGGCTTCCCAATAAACAAGTCATAATAGTTTTGAAAATCTTCTTCCAGGGTACCATACTTAAATATTTCATTGTGGGCGTCAGAGCTGATCGCAGGCAATAGTTTCGCTACAATTTTCTTGATGGGTTGTCCTTCAATCTCCAATAGCTCCGACCCCATCTGCAAAGTGGAATCTTCGCTATAATTATACAACAAATATACTTTATCGTCTACAAACTTAATATCCAGCGGAAAGCGTTTACCTTGATTTTGGTACTCTTCTGAAGGGTCGAGCACGGTATGCCCACAGTTGGCAAGGGCCACCAAAGGCGAAAGAAAACGATAAAACTCTACTTCGGTCATCGCCTGGTTGAGCTGAAGGTATGTGCTGTCAAACTTTTGCTTAAAAATCTCAGGTTTGGTATACCAATACACTCCAGGATGGGCTTGTTGCAATACTTTACGCACCAACTTAAAGTCTTCTTTGAGCTCTGCCACACTATAGCGGTGAGCCACATCGTAAGTCTCTTCGTTTTGCGCCCATAATGGAGCAAAACCTGCAATGAGTAAACAACTATTGATATGTATAACAGCCCAAAAAAGCCTATATACGAATACTTTAGATAATTTTGTGCGAATCATACAAGCAAAAGAATTTGAAATTCACGTAATTGCCATTTTTACAACAAGAGCGTGTTTATATTTTATTTTCGGAGTTAAAAATGATGAGTTTAGCTGAAAAGGCAACGCTCACCCTTTGGGCTTCGGTTTTTGTGCTGGCAGTTGCGTTTTTAAGTGAACTGATAACTACAGCTGTGCTGAGTTTCTAATCCTCCGAGAACAAGCTCGGAGTTGTAAACCGAACTTGATTCGGGGCTCTGCCAACGGCTAAAATCGACGAAGCCAACGCATAAAAATCATTTTTTAGCCCAGATTATAACCGAGCAGCAAGCGAGCTCTGTTTCACCTTTGAAAATAAACCAATAAACTAATTTTTAAACATACTCTAAATCAAACATACCCATAGAAATATGCAAGACTTATTTAGTTTAAAAGGTTGTGTTGCCATTGTAACTGGTGCTGGTCGAGGTAATGGTTTCGGAATAGCTAAAGGGTTACACAAATTTGGTGCTGAAATATACAGCATAGATTTACAACATAAAGAGAACGTAGAAGCAGAAGGTTTCCATCAAATAGTAGGTGATGTAACCGATGAAAAACTTCAGGAAGAGGTATGCGCCAAGGCTTACGCCAACTGCGAAAAAACACCTATTTTGGTAAACAATGCCGGAGTTACCCATGTAGAAGAGGGCAAGTATCCACGTGATGCCTGGGACAAAACCATTGAGGTAAACCTTACAGCTGCCTTTGGCTGGACCAGAGAAGCAGCCGAGCACATGAAAAAAATGGAACGGGGTAGCATTATAAGCATTAGTAGTTTAGGCGCAAGCTTGGGGTTTCCTGCCAACCCAGCATATGTAGCGTCTAAAGGAGGTATTCGTTTAATGACCAAAGCTTTTGCCCGTGACTTGGGTAAGTATGGGGTAAGAGCCAACAATATAGCCCCTGGATACATCAAAACAGAAATGACCATTGGTAGCTTTAACGACCCCGAAAAACGTAAAGCCCGTGAAGCCCACATGATGATCAAGCGTTGGGGAACCCCTGAAGACCTAGCCGGGGCTGCCATATTTCTAGCATCTGATGCTTCGGTATACATCACTGGACAAGATATTAATGTAGATGGGGGATGGACTGCCAACGGACTGATGTAGGTAAGCAGCCTCAAGCTTTTAGCTACAAGTAACAAGTATACAGTTGTTTTAAAAGTCATTAAATACTTCGTAAAACACTGGTTTTTAACAACTTACAAAACCAACAAACAGGGTTTATCCATTTTTAAAAAAGATCAAAAATAATAGTTTTACATGACAAAAATACTAGGAATTATTCCTTCCCGTTATGGATCGCAACGTCTGCGCGGCAAGGCTTTGATAGATATAGGCGGCAAAACAATGGTACAAAGGGTTTTTGAGCAAGCAAGCAAAGCACAAAAACTTGACAAGGTGATAGTAGCCACCGATGACGAGCGAATTTTTACGCATGTAAAAGACTTCGGAGGCGAAGCCATTATGACCTCACACAACCACCCTACGGGCACTGACCGATGTGCTGAGGTTGCGCTCAGGTTTCAGAAAGAATACGATGTGTGTATCAACATTCAAGGAGATGAGCCATTTATCAATCCAGACCAAATAGATGAATTGGCGCGCTTGTTCAGTGACCCTAAAACCGAGATTGGAACTTTGATAAGTCGAATTGAAGACTATGACGAGTTGTTTGACCACAAAGAAGCAAAGGTAGTATTTAATGCCAAAACTTTTGAGGCAATGTATATCAGCCGAAGCCCTATTCCTTATTATAAGGATAAGATTCAACCTCAATGGCTAAAACTCCACCCCTATTATAAAAACCTGGGAATTTATGGTTTTAAAACCGACATATTGGCCAATATATCGCAGTTGCCCATGTCAGCCCTTGAAATAGCCGAAGGACTAGAGCAAGTACGCTGGCTGGAGCACTATCGTATCAAAGTAGGCATTAGCAAGATGAGTACCTTGTCGATAGACACGGCTGATGACCTTGCCAAAGCGTCTAAGTTTGTATAAGTTTGACTATTTGGGGCAAAAATACCAACACTCCTATTACTAAAGCTGTGATAGCAGCCAACAATACCGCTCCGGCGGCTATATCTTTTACAATGCCTGCCTGCTTGTGATAATCAGGAGACACAAAATTGACCAACTCTTCAAGAGCAGTATTGGTAGTTTCGGCTACCAATACTAATCCTATAGCTACTACAATTGCCAACCAGTCGGTTCTGGCAATATCAAACCCAATGCCCAATACTATTGCCATGAACGCCATCACGGTATGTACTTTGGCATGTGGTTGGGTCACAAAAAAAAACTTGATCCCCTTTCCTGCGTATCCAAAACTTTTCAACCTCTTTTTTATCATTACAATTTTGTCAAACAATCATTCCAAGTAGTGAGTTTTAACTTTTGTTAATGTAACAATTTACTCATTTTTTCAAATTTTTATTTTAATAAAAATTTCGTAATTATTAGGTTGCGTTCAGGCATTTTTATTAATTAGCTATCTGATAATAAATAGCATATAAAGAAAAAATAAAGTTTATCACTACAATAAACCTATATTGTATAAGTATATTTAAAAGCCTTTGACCAAAAGCATTGCAAAAGTTTGTTTTTTTGTATTATTTCCAATTTGTCACCACATAATCTTATTGGTATAGCTACAACATCAGAAAAAAACATACGCTTATTTATTATTTTATAAAACAAAATGTATCTTCATTGATTATTATTGCTTATGTAATTTCCTAAATCAAATTTTCAACTATGGCACGACTTTTTACATAACCTATCAACAAAACAATCGTACCTTACTAAATTCTTAGAATTCATTAACTTATTTTGTGAGTCATCCATTTTACAATGCTAAAGTTATTTCGTAATCTAAATATAAGCATAAAGTTAGCGCTGCCAGTGATAGTACTATTGGTCTTGTCTATTGCTACATACGTCATTTTATCTGACAAATACGCTACTGATGCTTTATATGATCAGGCAAAAAGAAAGTCTAAAAGTGAAATTAAAAACGAAGCAACACAGGTAGAGCAATTTTTTCAAAGTGCCCAAACCGACTTGTTATTCTTGAGTCGATTATCACAATTGAACAAACTATCGGCTGACACTACCAAAGAAGATGCATCAGAATCGCTTCATACTTTAACTGAAACTTTTCAACAACTTGCCCGCACCCGAAAAGTATTTAGCCAGATTCGTTTTATAGATCAAAACGGACAAGAGTTGATCAAAGTAGACTACAAAAACGGCAATGCAAATAGTACCGAACGCCAGGCGTTGAAAAACAGCAAAGGAGAAGAGTTTTTTGTAAAAACCAGACAACTTCAGGAAGGACAGTTTTATCATACAACCCCTTACCTGAAAAAAGACCGCAAACAAACCCCCGATATTAGCCAACCTACCTTAACTTATGCTACTCCTGTAATGGACAAAAACGACCAAAAATCAGGGATGATTGTGGTTGATCTTGACCTAAACCTTTTGATGGATAACTTAAGAGCCTGGGAAAAAAATGACAATAAAATTATCAAAAACAAATCTCACACAAACTTGTCGTTGCTTACCTCAGAGGGTTACTATGTATACCATACTAACAATACTTTGTTATGGGGCAAAGACTTGAAAATGCCTACCCATAATATTTCGGAGAGAGAGCCTGATCAGGTACAGAAGCTATTGTCTACCCATTACAACGAACCTTTAATTGTTGATGGTCACCTTTATACCTCAAGTAAGATTGTGCCTAATAAAGACGTTGCTAACAATTACCTGGTGCTGCTTTATAAAATACCTAAAGGCCAACTCAATGTCACCAGCAACTTGCGCATTAATCTGGTGCTGGTAGGGCTGGTGTTTATACTGATTACAGTGTTTTTAATTGTTGGTATATCAAGCCGAAGAATTGTTAATCGTTTGTCTACACTCCGCAACAATGTAAAACAATTAATGAAAGGAAACATTCCTGAAACTATTGAAACTAAGTCGGACGATGAGATTGGCGAAATTACCCATGAAATTAATGAACTTACCATCAACATTAGCCAAATGGTAAACTTTGCCGACAAGGTGGGTACAGGCGATTACTCGGCAAAAACCAAATTTAAACCAGATATTGTATTAGGTAATACCCTGATTAAAATGCGGGATAACCTTCAGCGAAGCGCCACTATCCAGGATCGGAATAATTGGGTGAGCGATGGTTTGGCTAAATTTTCGGAAGTACTGCGTTCACAAGAAAACTTACTGAAAGTAGGAGACGAAGTGATTGTAGGTGTGGTAGAGTATATGAGCGCCAACCAGGGTGCACTGTATATGTTGTCAGAAGACAAAGAGGATGAACTAAGCTTATTGGCTTATTATGGCATAGATAAGGAAGCTACCCAACAAACTATTAAAATTGACCACGGACTCGCCGGACAAGCATTCCGACAGGGTAAAACAATTCATATATCAGACATACCTAAAGATTATGGCTATATTAGCTCTATCACTGGTAAAGCTGCCCCTAACAATGTACTAATTGTACCCCTGACCATACAAGAAACGGTAGAAGGAGTACTGGAAATTTCATCTTTTAAGGTTTTTGAAGATTTTGAAGTCACTTTTGTAGAACACCTTGCCGAGGCCATTGCCATCACCATATCAAGTGTTAAGTCGAATCATAAAACCAAAAGCCTGCTTCAAAAGTCCAGAGAGTCGGAAAAGCAGCTGCAACTACGAGAAGAGGAGTTGAACAAAAACATGCAGAAACTTATTGCGGCACAAGATGAGGTAGAAAACAAAACAGCTCAGATAGAAGAGCAGAAGAAGCAGATAGAAAAGTCGCTTGAAGAAAAAACAGAACAAACGGAAATGCTGCTGGCACAAGAAGAAGAAATGCGCCAGAATATGGAAGAACTCCAGGCTACTCAAGAGGCAATGAGCGAAAAGCAACGAGAACTTGAAAAAGCCAAGAAAAAATTGGAAGTAAACGAACAAGTACTCAAAAAAGCGTATAAAAAAGCCAGAGACCGTGAACTGGAAATCAAACAGAAAAACGAAGAACTTAAAGCACAAGAAGAAGAAATACGCCAAAATATGGAGGAGCTAAAAGCTACTCAAGAGGCAATGGAGCGTAAACAAATAGAAATTGAAGGTGCCAACAAAAAACTGGCTGCCAACGAGAAAGTACTAAAACTGGCGTATGAGCAGGTAAAAGAAAGTGAAAGCGAAATTCGCAAGAAAAACGAAGAAATTGTGAAACAATCGCAAATACTGGAAGATGCCAAAGATGAGCTTGAACGCAAAAATAAAAAAATGGCTGCCAACGAACGGGTACTCAAAAAAGCTTATGAAAAAATACAGGCGCAAGAGCAAGGCTTAAAAGATACGATTAACCAACTGCAAACCACTGAGGAAGAGCTAAGACAAAACATGGAAGAGCTGCAAACTACCCAGGAGGCATTGCAAGAGAAAAGTAAAAGTCTTGAAGTAAAAAATAAGTTGATTACCAATAGTATCAACTATGCAAAAAATATTCAGACGGCCATTTTGCCTAAAAAAGAAGAAATGGACACCTCGTTTGCTGACTATTATGTATTGTACATGCCCAAAGACATTGTTTCGGGCGATTTCTACTGGTTCCGTCAGGTATCAGACAAAATGATTTACCTTGCCATTGTTGACTGTACTGGTCATGGAGTACCAGGTGCGTTGATGTCAATGATTGGTAGTAGTATTTTGAACCGTACCCTGAGCGAACATAAGATACTGGAACCAGGCAAAATTCTTGAACACTTGCACATTGGTATCAGGGCGAGACTACGCCAAAAAGAAGCAAACACTGGAGACGGCATGGTAGTAAGCATGGCAAGAATAGAAGAACTACCCAACGGAGAGTTTGACATTATATTCTCAGCGGCCAAACAAAACATCTATTATATAGAAGAGGACGGAGAAATGAAGGTAATCAAAGGGGATAGAAAGTCGATAGGTGGATGGCAACGCGAAAACTACCGTACATTCTCTAACCAACCAGTAAGACTCAAAAAAGGAACAAAAATATATTTTACAACGGATGGTATTTTAGATAACCCTAATCCACGACGCAAGCGTTTTGGCGAAAAATATCTCAAACATATCATACACGAAAATTATAATTTGCCTTTTGAAACACAAAAGCAAATCTTACACGAAAAGCTCATTGCGCATCAACAAGATGCTGACCAACGAGATGATATTACAGTGATTGGCATTCAGTTATAGTAGCCGATTACACCAAGCAAACCTCAGTAACCATTCATTACCAAGAGTGTGGGTTACTGAGGTTTTTTTTCACCTTTCTCTTGCCTCACATCATGTCATCATTCTAAAGCAAAAAAGGCTACCTTACAATCAACTGTAAAGATAGCCTCCTTATATATAATCAGTTTTAAGAATAACCTTTGTTCTTGCTCACTTAGAATTGTCTACTGTTTCGCGCTTTACCATTACTTCGGTTTGGCTACGGATCGACTCTACGTGAATGAGTTTATAAATCTCAGAGATAAAGTCTCCTTTTAGATTCATTTTTTGTGCCCACTCAGAGCGACTTCTAAAAATGTCATTCCAGCGTTCTACCTGAAAAATCGTTACATTATTTTGTAGCTTGTATTCGCAGGCTTTTTCTACCAGATTCATTCGGCTTTTCAAAATCTCAATCAACTCACGGTCTACATTGTCAATTTGCTTGCGTAGCTCTTCCAGTTGATTCAAAAACACTGCATCTTGGTTTTCACCTCTGGAGATACGGGTTTGCAAACCACCTAAAATATTTCTGAGCGAATCAGGTGTTACCTGCTGTTTGGCATCACTCAAAGCATTGTCGGGGTCAATATGAGATTCAATCATAAGCCCGTCATAATTCAAATCCAGCGACTTTTGCGATACTTCTTGTAATAAATCTCTGCGTCCGGCAATATGGCTAGGGTCGCCAATGATGGGCATATTGGGCAAAATAGTTTTTAGCTCAATGGGTATTTGCCAGGTAGGTTCGTTGCGATATTTTGATTTTTGGAAAGTAGAAAAGCCTCGGTGAATCACCGCCAGCTTACGAATACCTGCATTATAGATACGCTCAATGGCTCCAATCCACAACGCCAAATCGGGGTTGATTGGGTTTTTGATCATCACCGGAACATCTACGCCTTTCAAGGCATCAGCTATCTCCTGTACATTAAAAGGGTTTACCGTAGTACGTGCACCCAACCACAAAATGTCAACATCGTGCTTAAGGGCTAACTCTATGTGCTGTGGAGTGGCCACCTCAATAGCTACTGGTAATTCTACCTCCTTTTTGGCAGTTTGCAACCATTTCAGGGCTTGTTCGCCGTAGCCTTCAAAACTATTGGGGCGCGTGCGTGGTTTCCACACACCAGCTCTTAATATGTTGATACCCAATGGCTTCAATTGTTTAGCAGTGTTTACGAGCTGTTCTTCAGACTCGGCACTACAAGGGCCAGAAATGATCAAAGGCTTGTCCTGATGCGGAATCCAGCTCTGTAACGGGTGAATATCTAATTCTAGTTTCATAGGAAAATTAATTTAGGGGTTTTATATATGTGTTTAGTTTTTTTGTTTAAAACTAACAGTATGTAAATGCAAGTATTGTTATAAGGAATTTCTTAAAGAAAACCGGGTCGGAATGGGCTGCCTGGTGGCAATGTATGATAAGAGAGAATAGATTAACGCCACCAATAGCAGAAGCTAAATCGGCAATAATAATAAAATCGGGGCGCTATGTTATGCTTAATATTCTCCATTGAGATGAAAAGCGATATGCTTTGTACAATTATAAAGAGTTTGTTTTATAAAACCAACACAATGAGTAATAACTTTGTTTTACTATCAAAAAAATTATATCCCAAATCAATATAGTATCAGCAAACCGCACAAAAACTTTAATTAGTGATACTATGCTTGACAAAGTCCGATAAAAGATAAGCTACTTATTAGTTGATATATCAATATATTGTATTATTTTTTTCATACCATATTCTCCTCTTTTACTTAGTGGTTCCTGGCATATCGACAAACAGGGATTTCTTGTAAAAGTAATAGATCTAGCTCATTTAAAACTCAACGCTTCTCCCCTTGTTTTTAGGTCAACTTGAAATGAATGTTCAAATAGCAAAGATGTGTAGGTGAACGATGTTAAATAAAGTAAGGAATTGAAAAGCAGAGATTTGACAAACCTACCAGGATGTAATTTTTTGGTCAAAAACGGATTTGTGAAAGTGGGATAAGGCAAGGTAGCCAGCACAGAAAACGAACGCAAAATACAAAACAAAATAGTAACAAAAAGAGTTAAAACCACAAGAGTATCTTTTATTATTGTATAATATTCAACCTATAAAGCTTATTTACTTGGTAAATTAATGTGTTTTATCAATTAATAAACCAATTTATCCAAATAAAGTTTTCATCTAACAAACCAGCTATGCTCCCCTCTATCTCCTTATTTCGAGGCAAAACTTAAGATAAACATACATTGCCAAAATTAAGTAGCAATCACGGTAGCTATCCTGCGCATTTTTAGTGAAATTTGAGCTTTCAAACCCAAAACAAACAAAAATGACAAAACTAACAACCACTTGCTTTGTATTAGCACTCAGCCTGCTAAGTTATGCTTGCTATGCCCAAAAAATCAAAGTAAAGAAACTGGAAAAAAATGTGTATGTGCATATCTCATACAAAAAGATGGGCAACACCAATGTACCTTCTAATGGCTTGATTGTAAAAACTAATAAAGGAGTATGGATTATTGATACTGCCTGGGACGACGATCAAACCAAGCAAATCATTGGTTGGGTAAAAAAGAACCTTAAAAAACCAATTCAACAAGTAATCATTACCCACGCTCACGACGATCGTGCGGGGGGAATTCAGGCTTTTCTGGATGAAAAAATCCCGGTGACATCTACCCAACTTACTGCCAAGCGAACCGTAAAGTCGGGATTGCCTTCTCCACAACCTGTATTAAAGAAAAGTCAGGTAATTGACTGTGGGAATAATAATCTTGAAATTTTCTCGCCAGGTTGGGGACACGCTCCTGATAATATTGTGGTGTACCTCACCAAGCAAAAGGTATTGTTTGGGGGATGTTTCATCAAAAGTACCGATACCCGCAAGTTGGGTAATACTAAAGATGCTCACCTAAAACTCTGGAAAAAGGGACTGCTCAAAGTGCAGAGTAAGTTTAAAGAAGTAGAAACTGTAGTACCTGGACACCAGGACTGGGGAGATGGTAGACTCATTACCCATACAATGGATCTTTTGGATGTTTCTTTGCACAGATAAGCATAAAAAAGTCGCTAAAAAACCAAGGCATAGGCAATAAGCTTATGCCTTATTTTTTGCTCTCCCCTCACCTCTCTTCGCTACATTTTATCCTGCCAAAATGGGTTTAAATACATTATTTTGTCCATATTTGCGCATATATACTCACTATTAAATATGCGACAGCTCTTAAGCAAGATGGCTGCTTTGGTGTAACCATCTACGCATGGTGATAACATTATATTTTTTTAAACCAAATTATAATCATGAGAAAGATTCATTATCGTCTGCTTTTCACAATGCTACTGATGAGTGTAGGGTTGTATACGCAGGCTCAAATAAGCCCACAGTGGACGAACACACCTGCTATATCGCCCGATGGCAGCACCATTGTATTTAGTTACAAAGGTGATTTGTACAAGGTGCCAACACAAGGAGGCACTGCTACCCTTTTGACCTTGCACAAAGGGCACGACATGAAACCAGTATGGTCAAAAGATGGCCAAAGCATTGCTTTTATGTCTGACCGTTATGGCAACTTTGATATTTACCTTATTTCAGCAAAAGGTGGTCAAGCCAAACGACTGACTTACCACTCTTCTAACGATGTACCCAGCAGCTTTACTCCAGATGGCAAGGCGGTGTTATTTAGATCAAGCCGCCTGGACAATGCCCAAAATGCGATGTTTCCTTCGGGAGCAATGTCAGAGCTTTATCAAGTGTCATTAAAAGGGGGTAAACCTACCCAAATATTGACTACTCCAGCCTTATTCGCCAACTATGACAAGACGGGAAAAATAATGGTTTTTCAAGACCAAAAAGGATACGAAGATGATCGTCGTAAACACCACACATCGTCGGTTACCCGTGATTTGTGGAGCTATGTACCTGCCACCAATACTTTTACTCAATTGACCAGTTTCAAAGGGGAGGACTTAAACCCTGTCATTTCGGAAGATGGAAAAATGATGGTGTACCTAAGCGCAGAAAAAGGAAGCATCAATGTGTTTGAAATGACTTTGAGCAACCAACAGAAAAAGCCCCTTACCCAGTTTAAAGACCATCCGGTAAGAGATTTGAGTCGTGCCAACAATGGTACCCTTTGCTACCGCTATGCGGGCGAAATATATACCCAAACAAGCAATGGCTCGCCTCAAAAAGTAAATATCAAAATATTTAGCGAAGATCGTCACAACCCCGAAGAAATTGTATCAGTCAACCGAGGAGCTACTGACCTGGCAATATCGCCCAACGGCAAAGAAGTAGCTTTTGTAGTACGCGGAGAAATATTTGCGGCTTCTATTGAAGGAGGAACTACCAAACGGATTACCAATACTCCAGAGCAAGAACGTAATATTAGCTTTAGCCCCGATGGACGCTCGATTTTGTATGCGGGCGAACGCAACGGTAGCTGGAACCTGTACCAAACTTCGTTGACTCGTAAAGAAGAGAAATACTTTTTTAGCGCTACCATACTCAAAGAAACGCCAGTGCTGGAATCAAAGAAAGAAACTTTTGACCCCAAGTATTCGCCAGATGGCAAAGAGGTAGCGTTTCTCGAAGAACGTACAACCTTGAGGGTGATCAACCTTGCCAGTAAGAAGGTAAGAGTCATTGTGCCGGGTAATAGGAACTATTCTTACGTTGATGGAGACCAGTATTATGATTGGTCGCCAGATGGCAAATGGTTTTTGGTTGATTTTCTGCCTCGTAAGCAGTGGATTGGCGAAGTAGGCCTGGTAAGCTCACAAGGAACCAAAAAACCGATTGAGAACCTCACCAAAAGCGGTTACTCTGATGGTGGTGGCACTTGGGCTATGGGCGGCGATATGATGTTTTATTACTCTGATCGCCATGGTATGCGTAGTCAGGCAAGTTGGGGAAGCCAAATGGACGTTTATGCCATGTTTTTTACCAAAGATGCTTATGATAAGTTTAAGCTAAGCAAAGAAGACTATGCCTTGCTGAAAGAAAGAGAAAAAGAGAAAAAAAAGAAAGAGAAATCGGCCAAGGCCAAAGGTAAGAAAACCAAAAAAGGAGATAAAAAGGGAAGTAAAAAACTGAAGCCCGTCAAGATAGAACTGGAAGGTATGCAAGACCGTAAAGTTCGCCTGACGATTCACTCTTCTCGCTTGTCTTCAGCTTTGGTGTCTAAAGACGGTAAGAAGTTGTATTATATGGCACGTTTCGAAAAAGGTTACAACCTTTGGGAAACCAACCTGCGTACTCGTTCTACCAAAATTTTGGCAAAACTCAACTCAAGAGGTGGTGGAATGAGATGGGACAAAGACCAAAAGAATATTTTCTTGCTTGCTTCTGGTGGCATTAGCAAAATAAACCCCAAAAGCGGCAAAAGAAAAAGGATTCGCTTTAGTGGCGAAATGGTGCTGAACAAAGCCGAAGAGCGTGAGTATATGTATGAGCACATGTGGCGACAAGTACAAAAGAAGTTTTACCTGAAAGATTTGCATAAGGTAGATTGGAACGGTTTGAAAAAGACCTACGCTCAATTTTTACCTCATATTAACAACAATCACGACTACGCCGATATGATGAGCGAGTTGTTGGGAGAATTGAACGCCTCACATACTGGTTGTTTTTATCGTGCCCGTCACAAAAATGCTGATGCTACTGCAAGCTTAGGTATATATTATGACAATAGCCATACTGGAACAGGGCTCAAAGTAACCGAAGTAATGAAAGGCAGTCCTATAGACAAAGCAGGCACTAAAATAAAGGCAGGGGTAATTATAGAAAAAATAGATGGCGTTGAGCTAAGCCCTGAAACAAACCCTTATCAACTGCTTAATCGCAAAAAAGGCAAGTACACGCTATTGTCATTGTATAACCCCAAAACCAAACAAAGATGGGAAGAAACCACCAAACCTATAGGACGCCAACAGGAGTTTCAGTTACGCTATAAAAGATGGGTGGTCAGAATGGAGGAAATGGTTCATCAACTGTCTGGCGGCAAAGTAGGCTATGTACACGTAAGGGGCATGAACGAAAGCAGTTTCCGCAAGGTATACGAAGATGCTCTAGGCAAATACGCGGGTAAATCGGCGTTGATTGTAGATACCCGCTTTAATGGTGGTGGATGGCTACACGATGACCTGGCTACTTTTCTGAACGGTAAAAAATACCTGGAATTTGTGCCTCGTGGACAAAACCTGGGCTCTGAGCCTCAGTTTAAGTGGACCAAGCCTTCGGTTGTAGTAATGAACGAATCTAACTACTCTGATGCTCACATGTTTCCTTTTATTTACAAAACTTTAGGCATTGGCAAGTTGGTAGGAATGCCTGTACCTGGTACTGGAACAGCTGTATGGTGGGAGAACCTTCAGGACAGGTCTTTGACTTTTGGGATTCCTCAGGTGGGTATGCGAGCCAATGATGGCTCTTTCCTTGAAAATAAGCAGCTAGAGCCAGACATTAAAGTAAGCAACGACTTTGACAAGGTGAGCAAGGGCAAAGACCAACAAATACAAGCTGCTGTAAAAGAAATGCTGAAGCAAATTGCTACTAACCAAGCAGCTAAGAAAAATAAGTAATTAAATAGATGTTCTTTAAATAGTATTATTTGAGCACAGGGTTTTTATCCTGTGCTTTTTTTATCTGCTTGATCCCTTATAAAAAGTACAAAATATTTTGATTCTTCAGTCCAGCCTTTTTTATTTGATCAGATAGACTACAAAAAAGTCCAGAGTAGAGAAACCCATGATCGCATTCCTTATTTTTTTACCGTTTGTATTGACCTTTGCCCTCATTGGGGTATATGTTGAGCGTAAAGTGTCAGCGTTTATTCAAGACCGAATGGGTCCTATGGAAGTAGGTCCTATGGGTTTGCTGCAAACCCTGGCAGATATACTCAAGCTGATACAAAAAGAAGACATTGTTCCCAGCAATGCCGACAAATGGGTGTTTAAGATTGCCCCAATCATTATTTTTGTGGCAGTGTTTGCGGGCTTTGCTGTCATACCGTTTGCTCCCGAATTCATCGGTTCAGGCGCAGCGGTGGGTTTGTTATATGTGCTGGCCATTGTGTCGCTCGATGTCATTGGTATTTTAATGGCAGGTTGGGCGTCTAACAGCAAATATCCATTATTGGGTGCCATGCGCTCGGTGGCGCAAATCGTATCTTATGAGATTCCGGTAGGGCTGGTGGTGCTTGCGGTTGTAATGATTACCCAAACCCTCGACTTGCAGGATATGAGCTTTCAGCAGGGCATTTGGGTACAATCTCACCCCCAACATACTCAAGATGTAAACTACCTGTTTGGGCTCAAGGCACTAGGAGTAGATGTTACGCATTGGGGTGGTTTTTTTAGTTGGAACATTGTCAGGGCTCCCTTCTTGCTCATTGCCTTCATTATTTTTTTTATTGGTACCCTTGCCGAAGCCAACCGTGCTCCTTTTGATATTCCTGAAGCAGAGTCTGAACTCATTGCGGGGTTTCATACCGAATACTCAGGAATACGTTTTGCCATGATGATGCTTGCCGAGTACGCCATGATGTTGTTGGTGAGTTTTTTAGCTGTCATCTTGTTTTTGGGTAGTTGGAACACCCCTTTGCCCAACATAGGAGCGGTACAACTTGCCACCTGGACAAGTGGGGCGCCAGGTACAGTTTATGGCTACATTACGGGTGCCTTTTGGCTAATGAGTAAAACTTTTGTGTTGGTATTCATCCAAATGTGGGTGCGCTGGACTTACCCTCGCTTGCGGGTAGACCAATTGATGTATTTGTGCTGGAAAGTGCTTATTCCGTTTGCCATTGCTATAGTGCTGTTGTCAGGCATTTGGCGCTTGTGGATGGTATGATTTTTCCCAATAATAACAGCTGATTTATCGGAACAGGGGTTCAAATGCCGCTGTTTTGGTTGTGCCCATTGCCTCTAATTTTGTATATTGGTATTGTGTAACACCAAAACTATCAAGCAAAAATTATATGAACCCAACTCCAACAAATGACACCAGTAACACTTTGACGCTGTGGCACCAGCACTTTAAAGATATACTCACTACCTTTGAGCGCTATGCAGCTAAAATATATGCGTTCGAAGACGAAGAAGATGTACACCAGGCAAGGGTTGCCTTGCGCACCATTACTACCCTTACTGGCTTTCTGAAATCATCGCCTCACAAAGACATTGACCCTAAGTTGCTAAACCAAGCACATTTGCAGTCTCGACAAATACTCAAAGCTTTGGGCAAAATACGTGACTTTGATGTAATGGTGGGGCATGTGGACAAAATAAACGCAGGGAGCTTTCAGCTGCATACATTGGTGCAAGCCCTCAGGCTAGAGCGAAAAATAGCGCGTATAGAACTGGTACTGCACTTGCCCAAGCATCTCAACAAGAGTTTTTTTAAACTTTGGCAAACGTTTCTGGAATCATACCTGCCTTTGCATGTGCAACACCTCAAAACCAAACGCCACTTTAAGAAGCTACACAAAAAATTTGACAAAAGGTATTTGAACTACCTCACTCAACGAGACATCAATGGAACTACCCATCCCCGTACATTTGAGGCATTGCACGAGGTCCGTCTTGTGACCAAAAACCTGCGCTATGCTTATACCTACCTTGACTTTGCGCTTCACCAAGCAGATGCCAAGACCATTAAAACCAAAGTAAAAAGCTATAAATTAATTCAAGAAGAGTTGGGCTTAATGAACGACTACACCAACCTGAGAGCCAAGGTGCATCAAATGCTGGAAGATTATCCTTATTTGATCAATCGAGATACGTTGGGCTTTCAGGATAAGGTAAATAAAAAGCTTAAAAAAAGCCTTAAAAAAATAAAACTTCCCAAGCTAAAATCAATCAATCATATCAGCGGTTAATTTGTTTGAAGCCGTGTAGGTAGCAGTAAGTAATTAGCCATAAAATACAAGTAAAGATCGTTCGCTTATAGTATAACAATCACCCTTATCAATTAACCACTTTTAATTGAACAACAGCATTTATACCAAATAAAAAACACACTTCTCTAGCATAAAACATTTTTACTATTAATAATAATGTGTTTATCAAAATAAAATATTTATTATTTTTTCAATAAAAACTTGTATTTTACAACAAAACATATAACTTTGTAATCAAGATATCAAAACAAAGACATTTATCATTTAAAGTGTTTGGTTAAAGATAGAAGGAAGCGAAGGATGACCTATCGGAAAAGGTAAAATGATCACCTTTGAAACGATCGGGTACAACTAAAAATAGTTCGTTTTGATCAGTAATTTTAATATATGTGTAAGTCCTGGCGTGGGGCATAAAAGCACCCAAACCTGCAACGGGCAAATTGCTGACTACATACTTGATAGCTTTGTACACTTAAACCGATTTATTCAAGGTGAACAATAAGCAACATCGCACTTCTCCACATACTACAACATTTTATGGTAAACTAGCCCCCCGCTTTTCCCTGAAGCGGGGTTTTTTTATGCCTAATAAGCAGGGTGTGCTCCAAGGGTTCAAGGCTCTATAAAACAAAAACCCCAACTCAAGGTTGTTGAGTTGGGGTTTTCGTTTCTCTTTTCACTTATTCCAGTCAATAACAGCAAACGTAGCCTCGCTTCTGGAGTATCGCACCATATAATTAAGCCCAAAAGGAGTCGTTACAAATTAATGACGGTTGTTGCATAGACACTATGCTCTCGTGCTATGCGCTGTTCCAGATGATCGCATGCTATGCCTTAACTTTGACAACTTGTACCATTTTCTTAACACATCTTGAACCAGTGAGGGGTGCTATAAGACTTCTTTGCACTACCCTACATAAATTGTCTTTCGATTGATGAACTCCATCATCCCATCTTTGGCTAGTTCGCGCCCATAGCCAGAGCGCTTTGTTCCGCCAAAAGGTAATCTTGGGTCAGATTTGACTAATTGATTGATAAAGTAGGCGCCATCGCTCACTTGATCAGACATAGACAAGGCTTTCTCTACATTGCGGGTAAACACTGTCACGCCCAATCCATATTTTGACTGTTCAGATAGTTCGAATGCCTCTTTTGCATCTTTTACCTTGATCATGGCAGCCAGTGGACCAAAAGTTTCCTCATCAAAAGCGGGCATTCCAGGCTTAACATCGCCCAGAACGGTGGGCTCGTGATAGCAATTCTTTTGATTTCCTCCAAGCAATAATTGCGCACCTGATTGGATCGACTTCTGTACTTGTGCCTGCAATTGGTCTGCTAAGTCTTTTCGAGCCAATGGACCCACTTCGGTCTGCTCATCTATAGGATCGCCAGATTTTAGGTTCTGAACAGCAGTAGTAAATTTAGAAACAAATTCATCGTAAATACTTTCTATCAGAATAAAGCGCTTGGCAGCAATACAACTTTGCCCGGCATTGAGCATCCGCGCGCCAACTGCTGTTTTCACTGCCTGGTCAATGTCTGCATCTTCCCATACAATAAAAGCATTGTTGCCACCTAATTCCAACAACGATTTTTTGATATACCTTCCTGCCATTTCTGCTACAGCGGCACCCGCCCGCTCGCTTCCGGTAAGCGTAACTGCCTTTATAGTTTCATGCGCTATGATACTTTCTGTTTGATCATGGTGCACAATCAAGTTTTGAAAAACCCCTGAAGGGAAACCTGCTTTGATGAAAACTTCTTCTATTTGTTTGGCACAGCCAAATACATTGGGGGCGTGCTTGAGCAAACCAGTGTTTCCTGCCATGAGTGCGGGCGCAGCAAAACGAAAAACTTGCCAAAATGGAAAGTTCCAAGGCATAATTGCCAATACACAACCGATAGGCTCATGTTTCACCAAGCTTTTTTGGGCATCTGTTTCTATTGTTTCTGCCCTAAGGAATTGCTCGGCATGGGTGGCATAGTAATCACATACCCAAGCACATTTATTGATTTCTGATCGAGATTCTGCCATAGGTTTACCCATCTCCAGGGTAATCATCCGCGCGTATTCTTCTATATTATCACGTAGTACACTTCCTGCCTTTACCATGAAAGAGGCACGTGTAGCTAGGGGTACTTTTTTCCAGGAATTAAATGCATCTTCTGCTTTTTTCAGCGCATCAGCTACTTCTTGTTCAGTTTGAGCAGTGTGTTGACCAACCATTTGATCATTGTATGGGTTTATACTATTGAATTCCATTTGTTATTAAAAGGGAAGTTTAGTTATGATTAAATTTTATAAGCTTTTTTTCTTCTGTAAAAATATCAAACGACTGAACCATGATATCATTTGGCCAACGCAAGTACATCGTTCTTTCTATTGGATTATATACTGCGGTATAAAGTGTGCCTAAACCGTGAAAATACTTCGTATTGTAAAGTGGAGGTTGTAGAAAAGAGTGGGTTAAATCATCCCCACTTACCCCTCTAAATAATAAATTCTCCAAAAAAGTAGCTCTTTGGGCAGTTTTATTAAAACCAGCATTTTCGGCCCATTCTATCGGTCCCTGATGATTAGTGGTAAAAGCAGCACTTGTGACCACAGCACTGCGGTCTGGGGCTATTTGAACGGTGTTGATTATACCCGTTTTATCAGTAATGGTTACATTATAAGACATATGTGATGGTACATTTAACAACACATTTACTGCTTCTGCTACATTACTGCAAAACTCTAGTATGTACCTTAAAATGAATGGTAAACCAAAACCAAAACCAACTATTTCACGTCCGCCAAAAGTAAGAGACAGTGCTAATCCATCTTCATTCATACCATCCAACACACCCACCAGGCAATCGCTACTGGCAATTACTTTCTTTCCATTCCAGGCAGTCATCCATAGTAGCCCTTCAAAACGATCGGGATGATAATCGTAATTACGAATCAACTGGACAGTATCCTTAGTGGAAACCGCCTGAGAGCAGGCACTATTATATGCTGGTGGTTGAAAGCCCGTGAGAAAGCATACCGCTGCCTCGTTGGCGTTCACCAGATGACAAAGATGCTCGTGGGTATCCACCATTCCAGGCATATACTTTCGTAATGCCGCTAATGACATTTTTGAGTCATAGACCGAACCATTGGCTGTTAGCCATGCCTCATACGCAGGCCACCGTTCATTAAATATTTTTTTCCACTTGAAGTCAGCTATTGGCTCACTAATGGAGGTAAAAAGACTTTCCATATATTTTAACAATTCAAATTGAATTGATATTTGTAATGATAATTAAGTGAGCTCCAGGACATCATAGCATTGATATAGCTATGGAGGACAATAATTGACTATTTTATTTGAGTGTATAGCATAAAGGATGCTGACAAGTGTTGCCCTGATGGATCAGGATTTTTTCAACAATGAGCTTGTCCTGCCCATTGTTGAAAAAAGCAACGCTTATCAATGTTCCATATATCATTTGGTCAAACTTCCTGCAAGCATTACAGGCACTCGTTTATCTTCAACCATTTCAGCAGAATACTGAGACTTAATGGCTTTGATCCAACCTTTAGCCTTTGGCGTAAGCTTGAAATCATTGGTCATCATGCGCCCCCTTGATACCAAAATTCCCATATCTGCCCCTTCATAGAGATAATCTCCCTTTTTGGTAATGCGCAGAAAAAAGGCTTCATTTTCACTTTCTACCGCTCTTCGGTGCGTATCCATTCTGTTAAACTGGATATGTCCGTTGTCAAACATACGCCAGATTCCAGACCTGGGAGCTGCATGCACATACTCCACAGTATCTTCTGTATGCTTTACTACCATCTGGCTCCAGCCATCAATATATTCTTGTTTTGCCCAGCGATCGTTGAGGGCATTCACGCTAAATTCATACTCATGATTCATCCATTCCAGGATATGAAAAAGGTACAGAGGGGCATCTGCCAAGGCAAATAAAGCGTGATTGGTAATAGAACTTGCCCCGGTTACCCTTGGGTTTAGTTCGCCCAAGTAAACTTCTCCATTGTCCTGATCGATTAGGAAGTCCAGCTCGAAATATCCTTTGTAACCCTCTTTCTTTAATTGATCACCAAAAAGTTTAGTATATTTCCTTGTTTTTTGTCTTATTCCTGGTGTAAATGCATCAGGGTAAACCTCATTGCCACACCAGCCACCTTTGTAGGGAGTAAGTTCTTTAAATCCAACCAGTTCGGTCATCAAAGGAGCTACGATTGTTCCATTTTTGGTTACACAAGCTTCGATGGCTGAACCACGACAGTTGATGCGTTTCATTACTTTCACCTCATCTTCCTGCTCGATTTCTTCTGCATGCTTTGAATACTCCTCTTCATTTGAAATGAAAAAAGTGGTATGTCCCGAATCACCAAATGGTGTTTGAATCACTAGGTCATTTCCTAATGTTTTTTCAGAAATTTCGCCCAGGTGTTTGTAGCCTTTCACGGGTGACAGCACATAAGGTACACAGGGAACCCCAGCTTTCTCAGCTATTCTGTTGGTGTTCACCTTGTTGTCCAATAAATTACGCATCTTGGCAGTTGGAAAAATAACTTCCAACCCTAGTTTCTTCGCAAGTTTTTCCGTTTTTTCATTAAACATCAAAAACATGACTTTACCTGCCTTGCCTCTCACCTTTCTTGATCGAATGTAGGCCTGTACTTCAGGATGTTGCAAAAGATAGTTGTTGATGTCTTCAATGCTCTCGAACTCATCATGTGGCATTTCTTCTTTAGGAGAAAAAACGTTTGGATGTAACGAATCAAAACACTCAATGTGGCATATAAACTTGAACCCCTTAATCCATTCGTCGGCACCCAATAGATTAAAGTTGGTAGCACTGATAAAGTAGATAGGTTCTTCATTTTTAAAGAAAAATCGTCTGATATCAGAAATACCCTTTAGCTTAGGGTTTTTAGCTTTGTCGACTTTGCTCTTAGTAGGCTTATCAGGTTTGTCGACTTTACTCACAAGAGGCTTATTAGGTTTGTCAACTTTACTCATAAGAGGGCTTTCAGCTTTGTCGACTTTGCTCTTAGTAGGGTTTTCAGCTTTGTCGACTTTGCTCGTAATAGACTTATCAGGTTTGTCTACTTTGCTCGTAATAGTATTTTCAGGTTTGTCTACTTTGCTCATAATTTTTATTATTATTTAAATTTTTATTTTTTTTTTTGATTGTCCCATAGCTCCCATCGCTGTTCCTGTTTTTTGACGATTCAGCACAGAGTCACGGAATATCCGAAGACCAAGGTCGGCACGATACCCATGAATTTCAGAGACATCTAATGCCAGCATAAAAGAAATAATCTCTTTACTCACCACCTGTCCAGGTACAAGTATGGGAAACCCGGGAGGGTATGGAATAACAAAAGAAGAAGCCACCATCTCCCTCCCTTGTTCTACAGCTGCTTTACATTCGAGCATCGAGATATATTCACAGTTTTCTTCACTATATGCAAGAAAATAAGCCGCCCTTAGGTTTCCTCCTGGCACACCTGGCACCGCCAAAAATGAAGAATGAAACTTGCTAAAATCTGGTAATGGTGGTACATCCAGCGTCAGTGACTGTACACGCGCATCGGCTATTTCTCTTTCACGTGTGTTCAGCGAATTAAAATGCTCGTCCAACTGTGTCGCAATTTTTATTAATATTTTGGTAAGATAGGCAACACTACTTCTTGTAGTTCCGATATTGGTCATAAACAAGACCGTATTTCTGGAGGTTTTATTGATCTGGATGTTGTATTGATCCATCAGATACTTGTTTTTGAAAGTATCACCATCTATACCTGTCTTGCCTATAAACAAAGTGATTTTTGTTGGGTCGAGCATAAACTCATCATTCTCCCAGGCTTCTTCCAGGCGGTTCCACCCTGTTTCAGGGTCATAAAACTCACTCAACCCACTGTCCCTAAATTCATCTGGAATAAAATCTTGTACAGTGAGTACATCAAAGTATTTACTCAGCAAGGGGGTATCATTCACTTTGGCTCGGAAAACCATCGCCAGTTCGATGCTTCGCTCTACCATTTCATAGCCTTCAAACTGTACTTGCCGCCTTCCTATATCGAGAGAAGCAAGCATCTGATAGTTTGGCGAAGTAGAGGTGTGGGTCATATAGGCTTCCAAAAAAGTATTCTCTGTCTTTTTCCGGAAACTTTCATCCCAAATATGGATCATTGAACCCTGTCGAAAACTGCTCAATGTTTTGTGTGTACTTTGGGTAGAATATACCCGAATACGTACTTTGTCCGGATCAGGGAGGATTGGCTCTTCTCCTTCTTTTAGTCCTTGCACATGTTCAAGGTATTGTTTCCGATAGGTTTCAGATTGATATTTTCGGTAAAGCTTATTTGCACTGAACATACCTGTTCTTTGTTTGTAATTATAGGTAAATCCGGCAAATGCAAACCAGGCTTCGTCCCAAAGAAAAACCATGTCTGGTTTTATAGCCAGCACTCTTTCCATGACACGTTGTACATTATACACTATCCCATCAAAAGTACAATTCGTAAGCAAAAGCATTTTTACTTTATTCAATCGCCCCGCTTTCTTCAATACCAATAGTTTTTCCAGGATTTGTTCTAAAGGCACTGCCCCGTAGATGGAATATTTTTCAACAGGGTAAGAATCCAGGTACACAGGGTAAGCACCAGAAAGCACCAGCCCATAATGATGCGATTTATGGCAATCTCTATCGATGAGCACCAAATCGCCTGGCTCTACCAGTGCTTGCAGTACTATCTTATTGGCAGTGGAAGTACCATTTGTTACAAAAAATGTACGTTGAGAACCATAAGCTTCTGAAGCCATTTCCTGGGCTTTCTTTAGCGGTCCGGTTGGTTGCAACAAAGAATCCATGCCTCCAGTTGTAGAGGATGTTTCTGCCAAAAACATATTTCTTCCATAGAAATCGCCAAAATCTTTGACCCATTTAGACTTGAAAACGGAGTTTCCCCGGGATATGGGCATGGCATGAAAGATACTTGTTGGTTTTTGACTGTATTCTTTTAGGGCACTGAAAAACGGAGTATGATACCTTTCCCTGATGCCTCTGATAACCGCCAAGTGCAATTCTTGCAAATCTTCTTTGCGATAATAAATCCTTCTGAAGGTATTGAGTGTACTGTTTTTCAAATCTCCCAGTGCGGTATCTGTGACATAATAGACATCAAGTTCTGGTCTGAATTGATTGATCAGTTTCCCTGTACGTGGACCCAATTGAGCTTCTGGAACAGCCTCAAGATTAAATTTGAGTACATTTTGAATGTACGGTCTTATCAATGGGGTGATATTCGTTGAGCGGTATGGTGGCGCATAGTGAATAACAACAGCTTGGATATTAGGGTTAAAAAAAAGAGTAATCAGCGCATCCTGAAAGGAACGCTGTACAATCACATTATAGATAAACTGATCACCTGGATCATGCAATTCAGAAATCTTTTGGTGTAAAGCTGTTTCATCTACAGAATTCAGGTTATCCAGTACAAGTACTTCAAAATAATTCTTTTTGGAAGTTTGTTGCATATCATGACCCAAATCTGTTTCCAGAGACTCCTTGTCATCTTCGGCACTGCCACTGTATACATCATTGATCAGCTGGCGTGTGGTGTTCTTGGCAATGTGTGCCAACACTCCATACGCCCTTTTTTCTAATGATTTGGTTAATTTATCAATAACAGTCTTGCCAGGTATGACAAAGTATTGTTCGACTGATGCTAAATCATTGAGCAATTGCTCGACCTCGTTTCTGTACTTGATTTCATTGGCAGATCCTTCATTACAATGAGATAATTCTTCAGTTTTAGTCTTAAGTTCATCCCAACGATTGATCCGAAGCTGACCTATGCTGTAATATTGCGCACTTAGTGTTTTTTTTCGACTCGACATAAAGTTATGATTTAGAGTGGAGAGCTAGTCTGTTTCCTTCAGTATCAATAAACAAGGCAAAATACCCATCATCCTTACTGATAAGCGTCTTCTCCATCACGATACGGCCTCCGGCTTCCTCTACCCTTCCCAAAACGGGAGCTAAATCCGCTCCTGCATTTAAATAAACCAAGGGGCCAGATTCACTGGGTATGCTTCCTTCCCCTACTACTATTGCCCCCCCTATGCCATTGTCAGCAGGAAAAAGAGCCATGGCATAACCGCCCGATTCGGTGGTCTCCATTTCTATGTCGTAAATAAAGTTGTAGAAACCTACGGCTCTTAGCAGGTTCAATGCTGGTATTTCAAACCAACTTACATAGTGTCTTAACTTAGCATTTTTTTTTCTTATTGATGGTAGTCCCATATTGTTTGTTTTAGTTAAGTAATAGTGGCTAAACGATGTTCAAAATTAACTGAATGCTGTTCCGTGGTGTTGAATATACGAATCCTTCCGAAAAACATCGGAACGGTTATTCTGAACACTTTATTCTTGGTAAGTACCAAGGCAGCATTAAAGATACCTAATGAGTAGGTGTAACTGCCTTATAATGAGCAAGTGGCTCTTACTTGTAGCATCGGTATCTAAGGGCTTATAGCTCATTACTTGCTGCTACTTACTGGTACTTATTAATTAAATTCGTCGTTGTAGGTAGCTGTAGACGGATTTTCGATAAATTCACTTTCTTTCTGGCGTAGTTTGGCTAACTTATCAAGTTTAGTAGGCTTAATGAGTGGTCCGAGAGAGTCTAAATAAGGTAGTGGCGCATTCGCCTGATAAATACCAAATACACCTATGTGATCCCGAAAACTTTTAAGCGGCTGACCTAACCGTAATATCCCTAATTCCCTGCTTCGCCTTACCTGTTCTATGTTCAATTCTATAGGGATTATTTCCTCAGTACTACCTGCCTGATATATCACCCTACCATCTGGTCCGCAAACGATAGAACAACCACTGCCTCCTGTATCCAATCCGTTCACATCAAACAAAAAGCACTGATTGACACTTGCCATGGCTCTTGCTATAGAAAGTTCTATATCTCTATCTATAGTACCAGTCATGGTAGGGTGCAAAATCACTTCTGCTCCCATTACCGTCAGTGTTCTGATGGTCTCAGGAAACCACATGTCATAGCATATTGAAATACCAAACTTACCCACATTAGGTACATCAAATACACAAAACTGACTTCCGGGAGTTACCCCTACTTCATAAGGGTAGAACGGGAACATTTTGCTGTACCTGGTCACTACTTCACCTTGTGGATTGATGACAGAGGCTGTATTGTAAATAAGGTTTTCTCTTTTTTCAAAGACAGAGCCGGGCACCAGCCAAATGCCATACTTTTTGGCCATCTTTTGCATTTCCTGCTCAAATAACCCTGGTACTTCTTTGGCGGTATGAAGCAGTGGACCAAAACCACACAACTCGCTAAAAACGACCATTTCTACCCAGGGGTAGAGATTCATTGTAATGTCTAGTTTCAACTTCATCATTTCCACATTGGAATGAACCGCTGATACCTTCATTTGTATTCCTGCAATTGCGAATGGCTTCATAGTTTAGTTTTTAATTTTAGTTTTTATTTGCTGCTCAAGTATATCAAGCCCTTTATTGAGTTGTTCATTGGTAATAACCAAAGGAGAAAGTATGCGTATCATATTTTTGTAAGCACCTGCACTTATTACAATAAGCCCATTTTCTGCACAGCCTTTGACTATGGCACTACACAATGCTCCGTCAGGCTGCTGTGGGTCTCCATTTTTCACAAATTCAATGATGTTCATAGCCCCCAAACCCCTCACGTCTCCAACTTCCGGACATTCTTTTTTGATCTTTTCAAATCGGCTCATGACAATTTCACCCACTTCTTTACCCCGGTCGTTGAGCTTAATATCTTTCATGTATTGGATCGTTGCCAGTGACGCTACACAAGCAATTGGACTACCTATATAAGTCCCGCCAATGGTACCTGGTGCTGCTGCGTCCATTACCTTCGCTTTTCCCAGGACTGCCGCAATGGGTAATCCAGAACCCATAGACTTGGCATAAGTACTGAGGTCTGGCTGTACTTTGTAGTGTTGCCAGCTTGCCCAGTGCCCTGTTCTGGCAAACCCACTTTGTATCTCATCTGCAATGAGCATGATTCCGTGCTGGTCGCAAAATTCACGAAGGCCTTCAAAATACTTTTGTGGCACCGAATTAAATCCACCTTCCCCCTGAATAGGTTCAATAATGACTGCTGCCAGACTTTTGGGGTCAATCAGGTTTTTGCCAGAGGCATGTAGGTTTTGGAGGCTGTCTTTTACAAACTCGTCTAATGCCCTGCCCTTCGAATCGCGATAAAAATTAGGGAAAGGGATACGATATACTTCAGGAGCAAACGGACCACAATCAAATTTATAGTCAACCTTACTGGTAAGGCTCATAGCCATGAGGGTTCGCCCATGGTAGGCCTCTGTAAAACATAAGACCCCTTGTCTTTTAGTTGCCTGACGCGCAATCTTAATAGCATTTTCTACTGCCTCGGCTCCCGTACTGACAAGCATTACCTTAGTTTCTTCGCCATGCGGCAGTATTTTGCACAATTCTTCACATAATTTAATGTAAGGCTCATAGGTCACAACATTGAAACTTGTATGCAGGTATTTATCGGCTTGTTCCTTGATAGCCTTTACAACTGGGTCGGGACAGTGACCAGCATTGACTACTCCTATACCACCAGCAAAGTCGATTAATTCATTGCCATCTTCGTCAGTGATGATGGCACCTTTAGCTTCTTGAACTGTAGCTGTGTTAAATACACCTACACCGTTAGCCACTACATTTTTTCGCCTTTCGAGTAAGGCCTTGGATTTATCAGATTTTAGAGACATTAATATGTGATATGTTTTGTTGATAATTGTTTTGATATGTTGTCAGTTTAGCAAGCGAAGGTTCAAACTCCCATTTGGTCTTTGTTGTCTTTTTTTATTATTTCTTACAGAGATATGAAGACTTGAAAAAAAATTTATTTTACCCTATAAAGGAAGGTTTTAAAGCTTTTTTATAAAAAACACCCTTTTAAAAGTAGTTTCAATTGCTTAAAAAAGGCTTTAAAATAGTTATTAGTAAATAAAGAGATTTAGGTAGTAAATAATCAGACTAAAGTATTATATACTGATTTTCAGTAACTTATATGATTTACCTAAGTATTGAATAAAGAGGTGCTGTCATTTGACTAATACCTGCCATCAAAATCATACAGATAAGACGCATGGATTTTTGAGTTGGACTTCCATTTTCTTGGCATTGGTCACAAATTAGGAAAAAATATGCCCTTTATCCAGAAATCTTCAAACTTTCTTACCTCTGGACTATTACAAATAAAGTTTATTGTGCGCTGGTTAAGATCATTTATTGACCAACTATAGATGGAGTGATGTTTTCCCGGGCAGTCTTTCATAAAGCACATTCGGAAACCCAATGGTTGTCCCTTGACTTTGACATCTTCACAAGCTAAAAACCTAATTGACGGCTTTGATATGAAAGACCTAAAAGAAGTTAAAATAGAACCTTTAAAAGATTAAAGATGATCACTCATATTGTGTTAGGAAAGTGTGGTTATTACCCACTCTCCAAACTTAAACCAAAACTGCTTTTTGCATTTTTACTGGTTTTATCGCTGCGGTGGTTGTCCTTCATTCTTTTGCCTTCTCCCAAATGGGGTTGTTTAATTTCTGCTATTGCCCAGTACTCGACAAGGGAGCATTTTCAGTAAAATAAGCGATAAGACTTAGCTCATGTTACCCTTATAGTTTACCTGATAAACCCCTGGTAGGCCTTTGTGATTATAACAGTGAACGTACCAATGTATCATGTTGAATGCCTACAACCTTGGCAATTTGTTGATGAGTAGAATCAATTGTTGACTTTAAATATAAAGCAGGTAAACGTTTTTGAACAAGCAGACAAGGATAAACATACATCTCATATCTTAACAACTTAACCCCAGTTTTATTGATGTTTCAGGCAAGCATGATTTTGATTGTTTGGTCACTTTAAAAATAGCTTACCTTTTTTAATTCTCCAGTTTTCGGTTAGCCATGTCAGTCACAGTATAGTTGAATAAATAAAGGATAATACCGATTATAAATTCACCGAAAAAACAGCTTATTTACCCTTGTCCATATTTTGTCCATCTGCCAAAGTTGTTCTCTGGATACCAATGCTGTATTTTTGACAAATTTTAATAACACAAGTGATCAAACCCAAAATATAACAACAAGTAAGACGCACACGATACTCTTTTTTCTACACCGTTTCAGCACAATGAGTAACTACCAAACCAAAATACTGAAGCTGCTACGTTCGCCCCATGAGGCAAATGTAGCGTTAGCTATCGAGCTCAGCAAAAGCATGCCCCAGTTAGCCCTCACCTGTTATATTGAGAGCTATTTACGAGTATATCGGGCACTTTTCAACCAAGCCCTCCAAAGCATTAGACCCAGGCAAATTGCTCAGCTCAACCAACCCGTGTTTGAGCTAAGCGACCAAAACCTAGAACAACTTCCTCCGGAGATTGGCATATTACAAAACCTGGAATCGCTCAACCTGTGGGATAATCGCATCCGGGAGTTGCCCCCCAACATAGAGCAACTTCAGGGGCTCAAAAAACTGTTCCTAAACAACAATTACCTGGCGCAGCTTCCCGCTGGTTTTGTCCGCCTGCAAAACCTAGAGGAGTTATGGCTCAATGGAAACAACTTTACAGCTTTGCCTAAGGCTGTTTCGTTCTTAACTCATCTGAAAGTGCTCGGAATGGCTCAAAATTGCTTGACCACCTTGCCTTGCGATCTGACTCATTTGTCGGGCTTGCGCAAATTTTGGCTGTTTAACAATCACTTCAAAACCCTTCCGCTGGTGTTGTGCTACATCCCCAACCTGCAATACCTTTGGTTGAGAGGCAACCAATTAAATTATTTGCCAGGAGCGATTCAGCAAATGCAGCAGTTACATTACCTGGATTTGTCCGACAATCAACTGAGGTACCTGCCTCAAGAAACAGGTACACTTAAAAACCTACAAAAACTCAACTTGGCGGATAACCAATTGACCACCTTGCCCGACGAAATCGGCTGCCTGAAAAACCTACAAGAACTCGACCTCACTGGCAATCCCATCCCTTACCGGAAACGTAAACTGATCCGAAATTGGTTGCCTAATGCCCAGGTGATTTTTTAAACAATACAATACAAAGGTTTTATCCTCTTATCAAAAGGATACCTTGGCGGTTAAAATCAACTTTAGTTGAGTAATTTTCTAAAGGAACAACAATTGAAAACACATTATTTTAATGGAAATATATAAATTATTGGGATGGCTAAATGAGCGGTCTTTACTGACCTTGGCTTGGTCAGCAACTTCTTGGTTCACCAACCCCAAAGTACTTTACCTGCTTTGGGCCTTGCTAGGAGGGGGAATTACTTTCATTGTTGGTCGTTTTTTACGACGACATAGGTTCAAAGATCAATTGGATTTACAGCAAGCCTACTTGCAACAATTAAAGCACGAAATGGCACCTCTCCAAGAAGCTCTTTACCAAAGTCAGGATGAGGTGATTGTCCAAAGGGGTTTTATCAACGACCAAAACAACGCACTACGGCTTTACCAACACCAGCAAGACCAAAGCCTGCGGTTAGCACAGGGAATACAACAGGCTATTTTGCCCTCTAATAAACACCTGGAAGCTGTGTTTCCTCAATCGTTTGTATTTTTCCGCCCCAAAAAACACATTAGTGGCGACTTTTATTGGTGTTGTCGGATAGAACAACAAAGCTTTGTGGCTGTGGTCGATTGTGCAGGACACGACATTCCCGGAGCTTTTATGAGTTTAATGGGCTATACCTTGCTCAACCACTTTGTCAAAGTAAAAGGTTTACACAATCCCGCTCAGGTCCTTACCCAACTACACAAAAAAATGCAACAATTACTGGGTCAACAAGAAGCCCGTGAATACAACGAAATAGACATTGCCTTTTGCCAAGTAGAAGAGACCATCCAACAAACTAACCGGGTAACTTTTGCCGGAGCCTGGAGCTCCTTGTTTTATGTAACGGCGCAACTCCCTTGTACGATTCAAGAATGCCAGGGAGCCCCAAAATCCATCGGAAACCCTGGCAGTGAAAACCTCTCCATTGCCAACCAACAAGTGCTTTTGCCCCAGGGGAGCTCCTTTTATTTATGTAGCGATGGTTACATGAAGCAACCCAATGCTCAAAACAAAAAAATGGGCAAGTTGCGTTTAATGGACACCTTGCAAACCCTTCATTTGTATGACTTGCTTTCTCAAAAACTATTGCTAGAGCAAAAGCTTTGCGAATACCAGAGAGCCGCCCCCCAATATGACGATGTCCTGGTGCTGGGTGTTCGCCTTTGACCATTTGGCAAGCTTTCTGGAAACCCGCAATTTGCGTTTCCAGAAAGCATTTTTATTGATAGTCAAGGGTATCCCCATTAGATACACAAAGTAGTCCCTGACCATCAGCCTGGCGCTGGTCAAATAGCTTAAGAAAACCCTTTGCATCAATTCATATGCTAAAAATAGGCTATAAAAAAGGTGAAAGCAAGTTAAAATTGTGACGAAACATTTTTAACTATGCAAATATTCCCGAATGAGTTTCTAGATGTGATAATACAATATAAAGCTGTTTTTTCAAAGCGTATATATTCTCATGTTCAATTTTTACTCACTGGGGCAATTTTATGCCAGGGTAAACGCACCGTAAATTCTGTGCTTCGTATTTTGGGCTTGGGTAAGGTGAAAAATTTCGGAAAGTATCACCGAGTTTTGAGTCGGGCAAAATGGTCAGCCCTTGCCTGTTCTAAAATATTACTTCGTCAAATTTTAAGATTACAACTCCCTGGTGATGATGTAGTAATTGATATTGATGAAACCATTGAACGAAAGTGGGGAAGTAAAATTGGCAAACGTGGCATTTACAGAGACAGTGTTCGTAGTAGTAAATCTCATTTTGTCAAGTGTAGTGGTTTGCGTTGGCTTTGTGTGATGTTATTGACCGACATCGTATGGGCTAGTCGGGTTTGGGCATTACCCTTTTTAAGTGTTTTAGCACCCAGCGAACGATAGCAAAAAACATAAAACGCTCACCAATTAGGCGTATCAGATGGTTTTACAAGTAAAACGTTGGTTGCCAGATAAGGACATCATTGTAGTGGGAGATAACAGCTATGCATCCATAGAGTTTCTTGACAAAGCACGTAAATTGGCCACAATCATTGCCACTATGAGAATGGATACAGCTTTGTATGATTTCGTGCTCCGGGGCAGAGAGGGCGTAGTCGGGTAAAAGGTGATAAGCTACCTAAATTGCCCGACGTATTGAAAGGCTGCCAAACAGTTTGGCAAAATATCACCAAATGGTATGGGCAGGTAAATAAAGTCATGAAGGTTACCACAGGAACAGCCTTGTGGTATCGGGCGGGTAAACCTGTGGTTCCTCTGAGATGGGTTTTACTATGTGACCCTGACCAAAAACTTGAACCAAGAGCCATACTTTGTACTGATTTGGAACTTGATTTAAAAAAGGTGATTACCTATTATGTAAGGCGTTGGTCAGTGGAGGTCACCTTCGAAGAAGTAAGAAAGCACTTGGGAGTAGAAACCCAAAGACAGTGGAGTAATAAAGCCATTGATCGTGCCACACCAGTACTATTGGGCGTGTTTTCTATAGTCACATTGATGGCTCACAGGCAAGCACTCATAGGAGAGTTGCCAACAATAGAGACTTCTTGGTATAAGAAACCGTATCCAACCTTTAGTGATGCGCTGGCTTATGTTAGAGGGCTTTTTTGGAATAAATTTAATTTCTCACACTCGCCAAAAACAGGAGAGTGTGAGATAACAATATCAAAAGATTTGCTTGAGCATATGCAGCAGACATTAATGTATGCTACATAAGGCTAAAGTCGAGCTTAGGAGATTATTTTCTACTGTACCGTCCCCGAGACGTAGTATCGGGTGATTTTTACTGGCTGGGGGATATGCGCAAGGTCAACGGAAAGGTAGTGTTAGCCGCCGTAGATTGTACCGGGCACGGGGTACCAGGAGCCTTTATGAGCATGATTGGCAACGATTTGCTAAATTATATTGTCAATGAGCGGCAGATGACCGATGCTGAGCTCATTCTGGAATGCCTGCATCAAGAGGTGCGCAATGCGTTGCAACAACCCAATACCCGCAGATGGTATGGATGTAGCTCTGGTGGTCATTGACCTTGCCCTGGAAGTACTACATTTTGCCGGAGCCAAGCGTCCGCTAATTTATTGCCAAGGGGGACAAATCTATAAAATACCAGGAGATCGTCGAGGCATAGGTGGTCGTCAAAAGGAAGCCAAACGTACTTTTACCCCCCACAAAATACGCCTGACGAACATTTCGCCTACGACTCTTTATCTTTTCTCCGATGGTTTTATCGATCAGTTTGGTGGAGTTAATCACCAACGCTATACCAGCCGATGTTTTCTGGAGTTATTGCAAAATATTGGGGATCAGCCACTGGATCGGCAACAACAACAACTGATGCAGGCGCTGGATCAATGGCAAGGAGCCAACGAGCAAACTGACGATATTTTGGTAATGGGGGTGAGATTGCCTCCTTCGGTAGTTAAATAAACCTGTTGGTTGTATTTCTTGTTTAGTTCAAAAACCCCAGCTCAAGGGTATTGAGTTGGGGTTTTTACTGATCGTTGGTTGCTAAAAGTTTGTAAAAAATCACTTCTCTTTTCTTTTACAATATTCGCTTATTCCGGTCAATAACAGCAAACGCAGCCTCGATTCTGAAGTATCACGCCCCAGGGTAGTTTTTAGCACATCGGTACCACTGTTTAGTATAGAAGCAGCCGCGCCTAACACCTTGCCCTTTCGCATCGATTGCCAAACCTTTATGCCTCCTCCGGCTATTTTGCGGCTTACTTGCATTGCCTTGCCTTTTACACTTTCGGGTGGGTGTAAGTCCCCATCGTTGTGGGCTTTTACTACCGGATAAAACATGGATGACCTTTCGTACTTAAACTTTTTGGGCAAGTCTTCAGTATTGGTATACTCATCTACTGTTTGCTGAAGTTGATCGCCTATGGCTTCATCGCTCAATACATGTTTCATGAGTTCGCTATCCCATCTTATCCCCACTTCTTGCAATGCCTTCATTCCTGCCGCTTCCAGTTTGTCTACCCCCAGGCGTTTTGCCACAAAACGCGCCGCCATATTATCGACAACGGCTTTGCTTATGTTGGCGCCTTTTTCTACAATTTTCTCTAGACTTGAACCTTTGCCCTCTACTTCATTGGCTTTTGCCTCCAGGTAAACTGCTACATGCTGGGTAACAAGGTCACTCAGGTTATCAAGGTTCTGAATAAAACTATTATCTACTGCATCGCTATTCATTGTACTATATATTTTAACTCATCTTGATTTTCTTCCGGATTGGCAAAATCGGCCAAAAAAATGAGTTTATTTCTTGGTCAAACTGTTTCCTCTTGCCTCGGATATATACAGGCTCCTTCTTTTAGAGGCAACACTTGTACCTAATCACTCAGTATCTTCATCGGGTAAAATCTCAATATCTTGAATTAACACCTTTTTGGCAATGCCTTTCCCCGTAAGGGTTGCCGCCAAACCACCCAAGGCAGTTTCTTTGTAGCGGGTTTCCATGCTTTGTCCTATCTCTCCCATGGCTTCTATACATTCGTCTACTGGAATCACCGCGTTTACGTCAGCAATGGCAATTTGTGCCGAAGAAAAGGCAATGGCAGCAGCACTGGCGTTGCGCACTACACAAGGTACTTCTACCAAGCCTGCTACCGGATCGCACACCAACCCCAGCATACACTGAATGGTAATGGCTACAGCGTTGAAGGCTTGGTCGACGGTGCCTCCCAAACAATAAACTATAGCGCCCGACCCCATGGCCGCAGCGGAGCCAGTTTCTGCCTGACACCCTCCTACTGCCCCGGCAAGACTGGCGTTGCGCTCTATGATCAAGGCAATGCCGGCGGCTACCAGCAAACCTTCGCATATTTTTTCGTCAGACAACCCGTGCAAACTCTGCAAGTTGGTAAGCACCCCAGGCAATATGCCTGATGCTCCCGCGGTAGGTGCTGCTACTACCCGCCCCATGCAAGAGTTTACTTCTTTGGCAGCCAATGCACTGGAAATCACTTCGGTAAACTCACGCGATAGCACAGTTACAGGATGGTTGTATACTTTTTTTGCTCCATTGTCAATCATTCCTGAGCGCGAAGTCATGTCGCTGTTTAAGCCAGTCTTTACGGCCTCTTTCATTACTTGGTATGCCTTAAGCAAGCCCTCTTGTATGGTTTGCTCGTCTCGTCCCTTTTGCTCTATTTCATATTCTAATACAGGTTTATACAAGGGTAGTTTTTTATCTTTACAGTATTGTCTCCAGCTCTCAAAATTTTCGAATAATAATGCCATAATCTATTGTATTGAGTGTGTGTTTTTCTTTTAAGTAAAACGGAAGAAATAAAATATTCCAAAAGAACAAAATATTTGGTGGGTGGACAATGAAAAAAACCGAGGCTACAGTTGTACTGTGCCGAGCTCTGCTTCAGCTAATCTTTGCATAGCCAAAGCTATGGAAAGTTCCTTGCAGGACAAGTTTTTGAAGAAGTACATCCGCCAGAGATACCGTTCTGTGGATTAGATTATTTTTGTAGTTTTACTAAATCCATTGGTTTTCTTGTTTCAATGTACAAAGAAATTCAAATAGTTCCACTCAATAAACTTTGATAGTTCTAAAATCAAAATACTTGCCATGCCAGTCAACATTCTATCATAGATCATACACCCCAAATAAACCTAAGGTTAGTCTGGGTTTTATTAAAAAAAAGCTGGTGGGTTTATATTCAGATCAAAATTTTAGTATAGTTTTACTGTTTGTTTTACCCTACTCACTTGGTTTTACTCTACTTGGTTTTTGGAGAAATACTTGCCAGCTTGCTTCAACCTTTCCTCAGTAAAACTTCACAAGAAATTGAGTAGTGTATATTATCGATGCTTGAAAAAACTTATCACTATGGAAATACAACATTTCAGTTGGAACCTGGACAAAACCACTATCAAGGGCAATGTATGGACCACCGACAACCCACCTAAAGGTGTGGTAGCTTTAGTACATGGTTTTGGCGAACACATAGACCGCTACCAACATGTAGCCGAATATTTTAACACCCGCGACATTGCCCTCATTGGCTACGACCAACGTGGACACGGAAAAACCAATGGTAAAAGAGGGCATGTACACCCTTATGAGCATTTATTAAATGATGTGGATCGTTTGCTCCAGGAAACAAAGAACAGGTTTCCGGGCGTACCTATTATTTTGTATGGGCACAGTTGGGGAGGAAATACGGTCAGTAATTATATTTTAAAAAAAGAGGTTTTACCACTGGTTGGGGTAGTGCTCTCATCGCCTTGGTTGCGCCTGGCTTTTGAACCACCCAAGCTCCAGGTCCTGTTAGGCAAGTTGGTGGGTAAGTTTTTGCCAGGTATGACCCAACCCAATAACCTGGACTCTGCCGAGCTGTCGAACGACCAGGAGGTGGGCAAAGCTTATGACACTGACCCCTTGGTACATGGGCAAGTGTCGGTGGCTACGTTTTTTGGGGCGCACAATGGAGGCAATTGGGCTTTAGAGAATGCCTCAAAGCTCACTGTTGACACTTTGATCATGCACGGCACCGCCGACAAAATCACTTCACACGAAGCCTCTAAAGAATTTGCCCAAAAAGCGGGCGATAAGGCTACCTTGCAATTATGGGAGGGCTTGCGTCACGAAACACATAATGAAATAAAAAAAGACGAGGTACTCAAATTTGTAGCCGATTGGATAGTTACCAAACTGGCTTAAACTTTATGTTATAGGGTGGTGCTCAAAAGACCAGTGGGTGCCCTTGCCCCTCAATACTCATTGAAATATTTTATGAAGATAGACGTTGAAAAGTTTAATTTCCAAAGCGATAAAATTCTATCTTCGCTATCGCCCGAAGAGCGTAAGATGTTTTTAAGCGTGGCTTACCCACTTACTTTCAAAAAAGGGAAACTTGTTTTTTATGAAGAGGGCATTCCTACGGGGGTGTTTATTATTGAAAGTGGACGGGCTAAGATTTTTAAAACAGGGTTGGATGGCAAAGACCAGATTTTTTATATTTACAAACAAGGCGACTTGTTGGGCTACCACGCACTGCTTTGCAATGAAAAGTATGCCGACTCTTGTGAGGCGCTGGAAGACTGCCAGATGTTGTTTATCAATCAACGAAAATTTGAACAACTGTTGACGCAAATACCCCACTTACAAGCATTGCTTATTCAAAATATGAGTCACGAGTTTGGGGTAATGGTCAACACGATTACAGTATTGGCACAAAAACCATTGAGAGAACGCCTGGCTTTGTTTCTGCTATTGCTAGAGCAAAAATACAGTGAAACCACCGGCAAACCTGGCAAAATTGTGCTTCCTCGCGAAGACCTCGCCAATATAGTAGGCACCGCCCGCGAAAGCCTGGGCAGGTTGCTCAAAGAGTTTAGAGAGGAAAAATTGATTTTGATAGAAAACAAAGCCATCACCCTTATCAACCCCACCAGGTTGCACCAAATGGCCAACGCTCAATATACCTGATGCGCCCACAAATGCCATTGGGTGCCTGCCCAAACTTACCTAAACCGTCGGTATTTGCGCAAAAATGCGCGCGCTTCTTTATAACGCTTGCTCCGGCGCTTGGCATACTTTCTTACCTTGCGGTAATAGAGCTTTGCCAGGCGTATTTTCTTTTCATCACGGGCAATTCGAGCCAACTTTACCATGGACGATTGGTAATAGCCCGACCCCACACTTTTGGTTTGTTCGGCAAACCTTACGGTTTGTTGAAAGTATTTTTTTGCTTCAGCTTTGTTGTGGTAACGATACAAGTAAGTATACCCTAAAAAATAACTGGCATAACGACCACTGACTGCTTCGTAGCCTGGTTTGCCAGCCGCTATTTTATTCAAAATACTTTTAGACACCAGCGTAAGTTCAGAAAACCACCCAGAGGTAAAAGCAAGGCTGGCATAACTACGCTCAAAGTAGGGGTTATCAGGGAAGGTGCGGTATAGGTAACGGGCAAAGTGCAATGCCTTGGTGCGGTCTTTTTCATAATACCTATAAATCTCCATTAAGTGGTATTGTGCCTCGGTACGGGTATAAAAAGCATTGTAGGCTACCTTGGTGAGCTGCTTGACCCCTTTAGCTTTATTGCCTCGTGGAAACAAGGCAAGCAAAGGCCTTAGAATAGGTTTTTCTTTGCGCAAATGCGCTGTATAATAGTTGTAGATGGCATCGCCAAACATGAGTTCAGGGCTCATCTGATTCAATTTTTTGCTCCGACGCAAGTATTTGAGCGAGGCTTTGGCTGCTACCAACGATTTTCGCCACTTTTTGCGGTAGGCATAAAAAGTAGCCTTGAGCCCATAACCTGCCGAAAGAAAAAATGAAGCCTCTATATCTTTGCGGTTTTTGCGGTACATGCCTTTGGCAAGGTCAGTAACTTTGTTCATATACTGCAAAAACTTTTGGTCGTAGGTTTTTATATCCTGATTGGGCATTATTTTCCACCATTGGCTCAAGCCAAACAAAAAATAGGGCATAGGATGATGGGGGTGCTTCTCGCGAAAAAACTCGAAATTATTTTCGGCAACATCAAACTTAAAATTATACATTGCATTGATGGCATGCGCTATATCAATCTGGGTTTGCATATCGAGCAGTAAAACCTTCTTGCCACCTTTGCTATTGTCGGAGTGCTCAATTTGCCCCAGAACTGGCAAGCTAAGGCAAGTAATGATGAGTAACCAGGCGTAAATTTTGGTGCGTAAAAAATACATATAGTGTATGATATTGTTTAAAGTGTTTTTTGTGCGTTTACCCACATCAAGCGTGATGAAAAGAGCAAAACCATCACCCAAAAATGTACAATAGTGGGTTTGATTACAAAACGACAGACTGAGGGGGGAAGTTTGAGCAGGGGTGTATATTTGGGGTTGCTTTCGCAGAAAAACCTACGTGCCCAGCGTCCAAAATATCCTGGTTTACCTCAAAAACGATAAAGTCTGACAAAACTCTCCCATCTTTTTTGAGTTAATTTTTATTTCGAATAGATTTTCTTCCTAAATTTGAACCTTTGTAAAATACCATAATGCCTTAAGAAAGCATTTTTGCCCCAACGTTTGGCAAAGGTATGTTTACAAAAGTTGATGAAGTTTTTTCAATCAGCCCAAATCATTGTTTTAGCTACAAATCTACAATTTTATAGTGCATAGTGTCCAGTTAAAAGACAAAACTTTCGACCTCTACCTTAGCAGCGAGTCGATTCAAAAAGAAGTTCAACGCATTGCTTCCGAAATAGATAAGGATTATGCACAAAAACAGCCTTTGCTTTTTGTTGCAGTACTCAATGGAGCCTTTAGATTTATGGGTGACTTGATTACCCATATGAAAACTCCTGCCGAAACTGCTTTTATCAAAGTAGCCTCGTACAGTGGGGTAGCCAGTACCGGGAAACTCACCGAAGTAATGGGGTTGGATGTGTCGTTGAAAGGCAAACATGTGGTAATTATTGAAGACATCGTAGACACAGGTTTTACTATGGAAAAGCTTCTGAAACAGTTTGAAGCCCAATCGCCGGCATCGCTTGAAATAGCTACATTGCTTACCAAGCCCGAATGCCTTAAGGCAGAGGTACACCCTAAATATGTAGGAATAGCCATTCCTGACAAATTTGTTGTGGGCTATGGGCTTGACTACGACCAAGAAGGTAGAACACTGAATGCAATTTATGCTATCAAATAATAAATTTTACAGGCTTTCCTGTTTCACCACTTCATAGCGGTGTTTGTTTGCTCAAAACCAGTGAGTGGTATACCACCTGTTTGAAACCTTACAGTGAAAACTTCAGACAGGTACCCAATTCACATTAAATGTGTTATCTGTGCCTTGGATGATGGTAAGCCCCAACAAAAAAGGCAAACGTTTTTAAACTAAAAATATACTCTATATGCTTAATTTAATATTGTTTGGCCCCCCAGGTGCCGGAAAGGGAACACAAAGTAAAAAATTGATAGAAAAGTACGAACTTATTCACTTGTCAACCGGAGACATTCTGCGCGGTGAAGTAGCTGCTGCTACTCCTCTTGGTCTCAAAGCCCGTGACTTAATGAGCAAAGGTCAATTGGTTCCTGACGACATAGTGATAGGAATGATTGACAACAAGTTTAAAGAAAATAAAGAGGCCAATGGCTTCGTGTTTGACGGTTTTCCACGCACTGTGGCACAAGCTGAGGCACTTGACAAATTGCTGGCTGACAATGGGCAGAGCATTTCTCAAATGATTGAGCTTAAGGTAGGTGATGATGAATTGATGAGACGTATTCTGGAGCGCGGCAAAACTTCTGGTCGTCCTGATGACCAAAAGGAGATTTTGATCCAAAGCCGATTGGATGTATACAAAAACGAAACTGCTCCAGTAGCCGACCATTACAAGGCACAAGATAAATATGTAGCCATTGAAGGGGTAGGTTCTATTGATGAAATTTTTGAGATACTTTGCGGCAAAATAGACGCCATTGCCTAAATACAAGGCATTACTGAAAAGGTTATCTGTTACTTGATAAGTAGCAGATAGCCTTTTTTAGTAGGAGTGCAGGCTGATAAAATATAATTTACAACTCTTAAAATACAAACAGGTTTGGCAAATTCTAACTTTATAGATTACGTAAAAGTACAATGTCGTTCGGGACATGGTGGAGCAGGTTCGTCGCATTTTCGCCGCGAAAAACACGTGCCACTTGGAGGACCCGACGGAGGCGATGGCGGAAGAGGCGGACACATTATTTTACGGGGCAATGCTCAGTTATGGACTTTGCTGCACCTGAAATACCAAAAACACATCACCGCCGGGCAAGGCAACCCTGGCGAGGGTGCCGGACGCTCTGGAGCCCAGGGCAAAGATATTATATTAGAAGTACCCATTGGCACTGTGGCAAAAAACGCTGAAACTGGTGAGGTAAAACTTGAAGTGACCGAAGATGGGCAAGAGGTGATTTTAACCCCAGGTGGAAGAGGCGGTTTAGGCAATCGCAACTTTAAATCATCGACCAACCAAAGTCCACATTATGCCCAACCTGGCGAAACAGGCGTAGAAGAATGGGTAGTATTGGAGCTTAAAATATTGGCTGACGTAGGTTTGGTGGGTTTCCCCAATGCTGGCAAGTCTACCTTGTTGTCGGTAGTATCTGCTGCCAAGCCCGAAATAGCCAATTATGCCTTTACAACCTTGGTGCCCAACCTGGGCGTGGTGGCTTACCGCGATTATAAATCGTTTGTGATGGCTGATATTCCAGGAATTATAGAAGGTGCTGCCGAAGGTAAAGGACTGGGGTTAAGGTTTTTGCGCCATATTGAGCGTAATTCTATCTTGTTGTTTTTAGTATCCGCCGAAAACATCAACATTAAAGAAGAATACGAAACTTTACTGGACGAATTGCGCAAGTATAACCCCGAACTATTGGACAAGAAAAGGATTTTGGCGGTGTCTAAAGCTGATATGCTCGACGAAGAACTTGAGCAAGAGGTGCAGAAAATTTTAGACAACGAAATTCCAGAAGATATACCCACGCTTATTTTTTCTTCGGTTACTCAAAAAGGGCTTGATCCACTCAAAGATACCATTATGCGTATGCTTACTCAAAAAGACGAAGAAGTGTATTAGCAACCACGCTCGGCAAATGGTAGGATAACTTAGCCTGATTTACAATTCTACCATTTTACAATTCATAATGTTTCCTTCCTTCTTGGGCAGTAAGCGTTCAAATTTTGCATCTATTTACACACCTCTGCGTATAGGTAAATCTATACACCAAAGAAACTATTGAAAAAACTAATCAAGAGATGAGTAAAGACAATAAAAAAAACAAAAACAAACTCCACGCAGTACTTGCCGTAGAAGCAACCAATAAGGCCCAGTCTGAAAAAATTCTGAATGAGCAAACTGCCAACTTCACTAAAAACGATACCCGATTTGACGGACTCACCAGGGTATTGATTCCATTGGAAGGTGAAGGCGAACGAATGACTACTGATAATAAAATTATCAATTATACAATTATTGAGAATGTGGCTTATGCGTCGGATATTGTATGCAAATACCTCAATACTACGCTTACCAAAGAAGAAACCAACTCGTCAGGGGCGGCACGTGCCGAATTGATGATAGAAGGCAAAAGTTATGGCGATGTAAGTGCTACTTCGTTGCTTGCCCTGGAAAACTACCTTGCCAAGGTACGCCGTTTTTATGAGGCCATTCCTACGCTTGACCCTACTAAAGACTGGAAAGATGATGAGGGTAAAAGTAGAGGGTATAAAAAAACTGACCCTGAGCACAAGTACAAAACCGAAAAACGCACCAAACATATTGTAATACATCCCCCTACAGAGCATTTTCCTGCCGAGATTCGCGAATCAAGCACCGATGCTCAGGTGGGTAAGTACGAAACTGTATATACCAGTACCAAAATATCTACCCGTGACAAGGCAGAACTGTTGAAGCGCATAGATACAGTACTGGAAGCCGTGAAAACCACCCGTTCCAAAGCCAATGAAGCAGAGGCGGTGCAAAGCGAGCTTGCCACAAAATTATTCGAGTTTATAAACAAAGATATTATAAACCCGTAAGAAGGTCTTATGAAGCCTAGTATCAGTCTTAGTTTTAGTTTAATAAGGCACTGAACACAAAGACGTAGGTTGACGCAACCAAACACCCAACCCGTTTGGTGCTCTCGACGCGAAATCACCGTTTGGTAGCCGATTAGTTACAGTGTACAGCTTCATAGTTTTAGTTTAAAAAATATTTATAGAACTTCTCGCAGATAGAACACCGTTGGACAAAGGTTCGAATCCTTTCCCCGAGTCTATGTTTTCAGATCACCGAAAATAGTTCAGCAATCATTCGGGGTAGCTCAGAGGTAGAGCAGCGGTTATAAGTTATAAAATCCGTGGTGAAAGTTCAATGAATATTATTTTCGGTATTGAGTGGTTCGAATCCCTCCTCGCCCACAATGCTTATCACTGATAAAGCAGGTATTACCTGGGCGAGTGGCGAAATTGGTAAACGCACCTGACTTAAAATTAGGCACCTTATAAGGCGGACAGATGGGTATGAGCTGTCCGCCTTTTTTTATTCGATTGTTTTTCAATGACTTACAAACCCTAACAATCACATACTCACCTTGTTACTCACCTATCCAACTTTAATGGGATATATTCATCGTTGTTATGTGAAGAATGCGGGAGTGTTGGTATCTCAATGATACCTACCTCACCAGTTTTTGCACCCCTTCTATATCTTTCATTTTTAGCCTCACCAAATACACCCCTTGTGGCAATTTTTGTACAGGCAGCTCTCTATGAAGCAAAGTCTGGGTCTTTTTACCTTCCAGCACCATACACACTCGCCCCTGCAAGTCGGTAATGGTAATGGTGTACTTACCGTATATATTGTTCTCTACTTCCAGCACCGACTGGCTCACGGCGGGGTTAGGTGACAATCTCATGTTGCCAGAGAGCTTGTTTTTGCTCAGTCCGGTAGCAGTCATTGCCACAGTAATCAGGTTAGAGGTAACCGAACAATCGTTGTTGGTAACCACCACAAAGTAAGAACCGTCTTGAGTAGGTTGGTAAGTGCTCGCTATAGCATCTTTTAATGGCTGATAATCGTGGTACCATTGATAACTTTGTGCTCCTTGTATACTTGTGGTCATGGACTGGGTAAGGCTGTCAGTGGTACGTATGTTTACGTCGAAACTAGAGGATACAATGACCACCACTGGCACACTCGATTGCTTACGACAATCCCCTGCAATCACCTGGCAATCATATTCCCCGGTGCGATCGGCATTATACACAGGTAAGTTGGCATTAGGAATATTTACTCCATTCCTTTTCCATTGATACACCGCATCGGTTACATTGGTGTTTACTTTCAACAAAGAGGTTTTGCCTGAGCAAATGTTTATTCCTCCTGAGTTATTGGTTACCAATACAATCAGGTTACACTCAGTCTTAGACGAATCAACGTTGGAATAAGCCGACTCTCCTCCATCGTTGCTGGCGCGCACCCGATAGTGGTAAGTGCTATCTTCCTTTAACCCAAGGCTGCTAAAACTGGTAGTCCCTCCAATTACCTGCCCTATTTCTGTCCAGTTGGTAGCACTACTCAACTTACGTTCTATCTTAAAAACCCTTTCATTGCTTGAGTTATCGCTCCAGGTGATGTCTATTTCGTTATGCGACACTGCTTCGGCAATCAGGTTGGTAGGAGCATTGGGTACAGCAATAGACAAGTCGGGCAGGGTAACCGCAGAGACTTCGACCGAATAAGGGGAGTTACCATTGTCGTTAAAAGCCCCTACCCTAAAAGTATACTTTTGATTGGGAATCAAATTAGTAATTTCAACCGAACGCGTATTGGCATCTACCTCCCTCACTGGAAAAAACGTCAAATCTTCTTCGTTGTTGGTACGCAACCCTTTACGTCCATTAGTAGTACGTCCTTCGGGGGGCTTAATGCCTAAAATATTGGCCAGCTCTACACTGTACCCGGTAGCTTCACGCGAAGTAGATGGGGCAGCACTTACCTCCCAGGAAACGGTAATGGTTTTGAAGTCTTTTACGGTCAATTGTACATTTGTTGGAATAACAGGTACATCGGCCGTTTTTTCTGTAGCAATGTTTGTATGCGTTTCAGACAAGCCGTCTCCATTGAATGCCTGTACATGATAAAAATACGACTTATTATTGGTCAAGCCCACATCCTGGTAAGTAGTTACATTGGCGGGCACCGTATCAATGACAGTAAAAGTACCCAACTGATTGGTAGTACGTGATATAATAAAGCCAGCTTCATTGTTCGACTCATCGTCCCACTCTAAAAACAGTTCGGTACCTGATACTGGGGTAACGGATAAGTTGGTAGGTGAGGCAGGAGCATTGGATAAGGTAGTAGCAAATATTGTAGTAGTAAATGGTGAAAAACCATCTGTCGATGCAGCTCTTACTTTGTAATAGTAGGTAGTATTTGACTCAAGACCAGCTTTGTCTATATAACTTTCCACATCTGCCCCAGTAGTATTCACTATTGAAAAAGAACCGGGTACCCCTGTTTCTGAACGGGAAATCACGTATCCACTTTCATTGGTCGCATTGTCTTCCCATTCTATTTGTATTTCGGTTTGAGAAAGCGCCACTGCGTTCAAACTACTGGGCGATACCGGCACTTGCCCTGGTATAAACACCGCTAAAGTATCAGAAAATCCTGAATTAGTTTGTCCTGGTGGAGCGACTGCCAACACTTTGTATATATACAGCTCTTTTTCTTTTACCCCTATGTCTGTATGAAAATCAACATTGGCCTGGGCATCAAATATTTTTACAAAAGGACCAGGTACAGGAGGCGTATTTGAGCCAACCGCTTTAGCCCGGTATATTTCAAAACCTTGCTCAGTGGTGCTGTTGTCTTGCCAAAATATATCTACCACTCCGTCTATTGCCTCTACAGAAATTAAAGCAGGAGCGGGCAAACTGCTTGCCTGTGCCGTAATATTAATCAAGTAAGTACCTTCATTAGAATCATTGTTTAAAATGGTCAAGGTAGCAGTATGTACCCCTGTGGTAGTGGGGCTAAAGGTAACCGTGAAATCATCATCATCGGTTTGTGGTATGGAGCCTAAAACAGGTTGAATAATTGAGAATGCTGATTGATTAGCTCCTCCTAACATGACTCTTGGATTGCCACTTAAAATTAAATCTGGTCCCACTACATTCAAGATAGTAAATGTAGTGGTTGAAGGGCTCCCTATACTTGCAATGCCTATATCCACGGTATTGCCTGAAGCAATACTGTTTGTCCCTAGCCTTATGTCTATTTCAGGGGTTTGAGCAAAAGTATGCACACTAAACAAACACAGGAAAAAACACCCAAAGCTCCACTTTGCCACTCTCCTAAATACCTGAGTTATTGTCCACAAAGCAGTTTTTATACTAAATAATTTGAAAGGAGAGGTAGTGTATATATCCATAGTTTATTTTTATTGGTATAGCCATGTCAGCTATATAGTGCTACTTTGGTGGTAAATTAAGTTATACAACGCCCTTTGTGTATAACAAGTAATATTTATTCAAAATCGCTGTAAATTTAATACTATTCCAACTTAAAAAGTAAATCATATTTAGGCATTTTTACAGCAAAATGAGCCAGATACCCTAAAATACATAAAAAAGTCCACTATTATTTCATGACTCACAAGATAATTGTTGCTTCAAGAGGCTACTTGTTTTACTACTTTCTTGGCATATAAGGTCTAACGATGACGTCAAAATGACCCCAAGTTGACGGTTATTTTGGCTTAAAAAGTAAATCGCATACAGGCTATTTGCCGTATTTTAAGTTATATTTGTGTAGAATGCATGGTATATAAAAAAGAACTTAAAGGCATGGCTCAACTTTTACCCCGAATTTTTATTGGCGCATTTCTCTTGTTAATTTCAGGCATGGAACTTACCCAGGCTCAAATCTTTTACTCTCGTCCCCTGAAGGTTAAATTCTTAAGTGCCAAGCTTGATACCTCCACCAATAGTATAAAGATCAAATATGACTTAAAAGGTCCCAAGAATCGTTACTACAACCTTCAATTGCTCTACTCTAACAACAAAGGAAACTCTTTCAAAGGTCCTTTGCGTTCGCTTTCCGGCGATTTTGGCGATAGCGTTCAGGTAGGAAAAAGTAAAGTAGTAAGTTGGTCGTTTCTTAAAGATAACCCTTATTTTAATGGTAAGAATATTATGTTTCGGATAGAGGCAGAAGAAATACCTAAAATAGCCAAGGGTGGTCCCAAAAATGCCTTATGGTCTTTGTTATTACCTGGTTTGGGCGATCTGAAAGTACGCAATGGTTATCATTACGAGTGGATTACTGCCACTACTTTTGCATTGCTGGGAGCAGGCACACTGTTTTATATCAAAGCCAACAACGAACTCAACGACTACAACAACCGCGTTCCTAATACTTTGTCCGACCACCAACAACTCTTCAATAAAGCACGCACGTCTAGCCGTCTGGCTTATGGTTTTTTTATAGCAGGGGGGGCAGTCTGGATCGCCGACATAGTAGGGGTATATTTAAGGGGGTTGAAAAATAAACGAATGTTTGCCCCTAAAAAAGAAGAGGATAAAAAGAAAACGGCTTTCTTAATGCCTTTAATCGTTCCTAATGTAAATCAGTATACAGGCAGCAGTCAAATATCATTGATCTGGCGATTCTAACCAGTGTACAATACAATCAAAAAAAGACATTTATATGAACTATAGATTTACTCTCTCACTATTGTTTGGAGGACTGTTACTGGGTTTAATTGGCTGTTTACAAATTCAAGAGATTCCATTCATTGAACTCCAATCCCGTTTTTCGTTTGTACAAAGTACGGTACAAGTGGGCGATACGGTTAAATTTGCGCAAAACTCAACTACGGTGGCAAGTCAGTTTTTTTGGGACTTTGGTGACAACAAAACCAGTACTGATGCATCGCCTTTGCATACTTATGACAGTATAGGCAACTTTACCGTAAAACTGATTACGACCAAACCTGATGGCATTACCAAAGACAGTAGCACGCAAACGATTAAAGTATTACCTGCCACTGAAACTCCTAAGGAATTAGCCACATTTGGGCTTGCCTCTGATGACGAGGTAGGCTTTAACTTTACTCCCGCTATAGACAATAGTGGCACAATACTGATGGCAAAAAAGAATGTGAATGTGCTACAGTTGCGCAAAATTGACAATTCGGGTAACGAACTTTGGGTACGCGACTTTAACAACCTTGCCGATGGACAAGTATACGGGCAACGCATAAGTCCTACCAATGATAGCGGTTTTGTGGTAGTAGGTTATATAGAAGACAGCCCCACCGAAAATGACGCTTTTGTGCTGAAAGTGAATAAAGATGGGGAACTACAGTGGCAAAAAGTAGTAGCTACCGAACTCAATGAAAGTTTTAACGATGTGGTTGACCTCAATGGAAACCTGGTAGTAGTAGGCTCATCGCAAGTAGTAGGCGGGCAATCTTCTATTCAGTTTGAGGTATATGACACCCAAAATGGCATATTGCTCGACAAACAAGAAATAAGCAGTGCCAACTGGACGGTATCGTCTCTGGAGCTTACTCAAGATGGGGGCTTTGTGGTAGTGGGCTTCGAAGATGACGCCCCATTGATTGTAAAGTTTGACCCTAGTCTTAAAATACAATGGAATACCACCTTGAGCATTACAGGCAAAGCCAAGGCGGTGACCCAATCTGATAACCGGGATTTTATTTTTGTGGGTGAAACCACCGATGGAGACACTACCCATGCTTTTGTGGCAAGGGTAAACCAAGCAGGTACACTTACCTGGCTCAAAACAATGGAGTTGAGCAAAGAGTCTTTTTCTGATGTGGAAGAAGATAGCAACAAAGACATTATTGTATTGGGTACCCACGAAAACATTCTTACCAGTAAAGACATGATCATTGCTAAATACAATGCACAAGGAGACTTAAAACAGGTAAAACTCATTGGAGGAAAAGAAGAGGACGAGGGCAACAAACTGGCAATAAACCCTGGCAACAATCACCAATTGGTTTTGATTGGCTCTACTGAAAGCTTTGGGACAAAAAACAACCGGAAAGATATTTTTATTGTATTCCTTGACTCATCGCTGCAATAAGGAATGGTGTAAAAATAAAGTTCTATATTGGCAGGAGAGGCAGGGCAATATCCAGTGGATGTTGAACCAGCCCTGCGGGACGGCGTCATAGCAGCGCTACGGCAAGTTTTTTTAACGAATTCTGTCAGCGAAAGATGACGTTAAAAATGTAAATTTATTTTGGTACTATTCCTAAGTACACTGTAAATTAAGTAAGTTGTCATTTAGTTCGAGTTTATTTTGTTTGCTGGCGATCTTTACAAATAGAGCATAGCCAAAGCTACGCGATTTTTGTAAAGAGAAGTCAGAGGGCAAAAGAAGTCGAAAAAAGCATAAGATATTTATTTTACAGTGTACTAAGCCTCAATACTTTAAAAACACTTTATTAAACTACATAGAGCCATACTTCGTTCATTTAATAAGACATTTAAACTCTGGCTTTTGATCACCTAAATATATTAGGCAAAATGAAAACAACTAAACATTTCATTTTCTGGTCGCTGGCAATTGTAGGATTGTTTGCAACAACCCTACCTGTCAATGCTCAGGAAAGAGGCAAGAAAAAGAAAAAAGTAAAGAAAACGCTTACCAATAGTCGTACTTATAATTTTGACCTGAAATACTTACGCAAGGGTAAAAGCGACGAAGGTGATGACCTGGATTTTGATGTAGGGGGTACTGGAAAAAACTTTATGCTGGTGCTTGCCGTGGATAGATACAAGTATTGGAAGTCGCTCAAAAACCCAATCAAAGACGCCAATGATGTAAAAACGGTGTTGATGAAAAGGTATGGTTTTGCTCAGGAAAACGTATATGAGCTGTACAATGAAGATGTAAACCTCGAAAAAGTACGCAAGACCTTCACTAAACTAAAAGAAAAAGGAACCGGAATGGACAACCTGTTTATTTACTACTCAGGACATGGCTATTATGACGCTTCGTTTGATGAAGGATACTGGGTACCTTCAGAGGGTAAGATCAACCAAACATCTACTTATATACCCAATACTAAGCTTAAGCAATACATCAAAGCATTGAACCATCGCCATGTATTTTTAGTGGCTGACGCCTGTTTTTCAGGAGCTTTGTTTTCGGAAGCACACCGGGGATATATAGAAAAAGTAGAACAGGTAAAATCTCGTTGGGGGCTTACTTCGGGCAACCTGGAGTATGTATCGGACGGCAAGGAGGGTAAAAATAGCCCATTTGCTTCTTACCTGATCAAGTTTTTGAAAGATAACTTAAAAGACAAATTTGCTGTATCAGAACTTATTCAATATGTCACTGTAGCAGTGGCCGACAATACCGAACAGAACCCTATAGGCAACCCGCTCAAAGGGGTAGGCAACGAAGGGGGGCAGTTTGTTTTTAGGCTTAAATAACAATCGGCAAGTCCTTAGATGCCGATGTGTACCGGTGCCAGGCTCTGTACACCACATTGATTTTTAGCAAAAAAAAATCATGTCACAGGTGCCGAGTTTTACACTTTACGCTGTAAACAGCCAAGAAAAGTAGCAGACGATCGTAAAAAATTCAATAATAAAAAAAGCAGGCTTTTGATAAAGTCTGCTTTTTTTATGGTTCTATCATTTACTGAACTTAAAACAATGTGCATTATGCATGTGATTTTAAGTTTATTCTTCTCTCAAATCTTCGTCGTTCGGGTCTTCGTCGTGTGCTACTTCTTGTGCATACTCATGGTTTAGCAATTGTTCGTATTCTGCACGATTAATTATGAGGTTTTTGACAATATCAATTTCGTCTGTGCTTTCTTTGCCGTCATCGTCTACTTCTACTGTCACTGCTTGTACTGTCAAAAACAAGGTGCTATTTTCAAAGTCAGGACAACTCAATAGCTTTACCATTGTATATTGAATATAGCGATCTTCTATCAACGGTAAATCTAAAATGGCCTGAAAATGCCCTTGCTCTATGCGAGACTTAAAGGCATGGGTATCCATGATAGGTGCCAAAGGTCCTACAGCTTTTTCCTGGTCTGCCCATTTGTTACACACCTCGCAAAAAGGAGTATCATTGGCCGATGATTTGACCATGTACAAGGGTACGCCAATAATTATGGCCGCTTCGATGCCCCAAACAGCATACAAGGCTCCTCCGGTAGGCGTAGAGTCAAAAATGCTCCAGGCACCCTCTGCTGCAATAAATTGCACCAGTTTAAACAGTACATCTGGCGAAATGAACAACCCAGTTTTGGCTCCTTGGGCTTTGAACCACACTGCCCAACAAGCATATACACCAAATAAACCCAACACCAGTGCTGAGGTCATAGTAAAGGTGGCGTTACGCGCTTTACCAAATTGCCCACATAAATTTACCGTAACACCTATACCCAACCCAAAAATAGCGGTAAGTATAAAGCTGATATAAATAAATGGAATGTAAGCAATAGCGTAGGCATAGATAAACGCCATAACCCAAGTAACGGCTGCTCCCAAGGTAAGCATGAGCACAGGTGCTAATGGAGGCACAGTGCCTGAGTTTTTGTAATAAGATGCAGTTTGCATAATATTTAGTTTAGGTTTTTGAAAAGTTTGATTTTAACAAATATAACAAAAGCAAGATGCGTTGATTGCACTTTTAGAAGTAAATCTGGTACCAAGTCAAAAAACTTTTGAGACAAACGGACAGTTGTATAAATTTACGCCACAAAACCCTGTTATAAATATGAAATTTGGTAAAGTAGAATCCGCAGATAGTATCAATTTTGACCTCCCTCCTATTGCCGCTGGCACCCGGCAACTATTGCAAAAACGGGAACAAACTGACACCCCCCAAATATACATAGGTTGCCCTATATGGGGTAATAAAAACTGGGTGGGCACCTTGTACCCTAGAAAAACACCTACGGGAGAATACCTGAAGCACTATGCCCAACAGTTTAATACTATAGAGCTCAACAGTACCCACTACTCTTTGCCAAACAACGACACTATAAACAAATGGAAAACACAAGCCAGCCCTGGGTTTAAGTTTTGCCCAAAGGTACCCCAGGATATTAGCCACAAGTTGATGCCTGCGGGCAAAGCAAGCGATTTTACTCAAGTATTTGCTCAAACAATGGAAGGATTGAGCGATTATTTGGGTACTACTTTTATGCAGTTATCTCCTTACTTCAGCCCTCAGGATGTCGCACACCTGCAACGTTACCTGGCAAACTTCCCCCAACACATACCGCTGGCGGTGGAGTTTCGGCATGCTGACTGGTTTAAAGCAGGTCATTTTGAAAATGCCGCACAATTGCTTGAACAGCATCATGTAGCCACCGTAATCACCGATGTAGCGGGCAGGCGCGATGTGCTGCACCAACGCCTTACTACGCCCACGTTGGTACTTCGGTTTGTGGGCAACAACCTGCACCCTACCGACTATACCCGAATAGATGCCTGGGTAGCACGTATTCAGGAACTCATCAGTCTTGGTTTGCAATCTGCCTACCTTTTTATTCACCAACCCGACGAAAACGAGGCCACCCCAGAGTTGATACTTTACCTTATCCGGGCACTGAACAAAACCTGTGGGCTTGACCTGAAAGCTCCCCAAATATACCGTCCTCCAGTACAAGGTACACTGTTTTAGCACACAACTTTCAGAAAATACTGAAACTTTGAATAGTTGCAAGACGTTATATAAACTATGAAAACACAGACAACACAACCCCCTACTCAAGTTCCTCAAACTACCCAACCTATTGTACTATTTGATGGAGTGTGCAATTTGTGTGATGATGCAGTACAAACCATTATTAAGAGAGATAAACAAGAAAAATTTCTATTTGCTTCGCTACAATCTGAGGTAGGACAGGCATTATTGCGGAAGTTTAACCGCCCGGTAGACGACCTTGATTCTTTTGTGATGATAGAGAGCGATACGCATTATATAAAATCTACGGCAGCGCTTAGGGTAGCGCGTGAGTTTGGTGGAGCCTGGCGTTTGTTGTACGGGTTTATTATTGTACCTCGTTTTATCCGAGATGCGGTGTATGACTTCATTGCTAAAAACAGGTATCGTTGGTATGGCAAAAAAGATGAATGTATGATGCCTACCCCTGAGCTCAAAGCAAGGTTTTTGGGCTAATGTTTCGGGAACTAAACCCCTTTACACATTAGCTTCGCAAGGCTCGCCACAGCATAGCTGCCCCGATGAATTAAGATTTAGAAATAGGCTCGGTTTTTCGGTCTGCCTGAATCAAGTTCAGCTCACAGCTCCGAGCTTGTTCTCGGAGGACTGTAAACTTTTGCTTGCTGACTTTACTTCAAAAAACTTACGTAGCTACGGCTATGCGCACTTTTTGAAGTGCGCCAGAAAACAAAACCGAGCTTTTCGCGAGCTCAACGAAGTTAATTCATCACAATTAATAGTAGACTTATTTAGAGACTAAGGCACTAGATACCAAAGGTCAGGAGGTGCAACAATCAGCCGATTTTATTGTGCAGGAAATTGTGCGCAAGATCAATGGGGCAATGATGGTGCAGGAGGGGTAAAAGAAAGTGAAAAGCCCATAACTACTGTAAATCTATACAAAGCAACCTGTAAGTCAATATTTAAGGTAAGCATACTTTTACGATGAAAGATGGCTTACCTTTTCAACTATTCTATAATAGCTTACTATATTACTCTATATTTTTCAGGTACATGAGCTCCCTTACTGCAAATTTTTCATCAACAAAAGGGGCTCGAATGAGTTTGTTTAAAGCTTGGAGTCTGCAGCCATTATTATTTTTCTGAACAATCCCATATAGTTTTAGGTACTCCCAAAAGTTAGTGTCATCTAAAGTATGTAATTTCTGACTCCATAATTCAATATAAGGCTTTTTAGTTACTTTTGGAGCAGGCATTTCTGAACTATCCATCATTTTGTCGTTATTTTTTTTCATTAAAGGATTTTAAAACTTACGGAAATTTTGTGCCTGTACTCTAAAATAGTTAAGTTCTTTTTTTGCAAACTCTTCACTTACAAAGCTGGCATTCAATAGATGCTTACTGGCTTTTTCACGGTTATTTTGATAGTTTTTTGGTATCAGTCCATACATCCCTGCATAGTGCCAAAAAACGTTATTATCTAATGAACAAACTATCTTTTTCCACTGATGAGTATACTCACCTTTTGTATTTGACTTGTTTCTGATATTGTAGTGGTGCATTATATACTTGAATAAAATATGATAAACTGATTGATGAGTAAAAAAACAAGAGGTAAAATACCTCCTGTTTTCAGAGTAAACCCTCATTCTTGGTCAGAGTAATATGTTAATAGTCTTCTACATGAAGCATTTGTTTTTTTCGTAGAAAAACCAAAAACATGGGTGTTTCACAAAATCAAATGCATTAATTCGGAATTCAAACATTTGTCTTTTGCTATCTGCCAGTTAGGGACCTTAACAACGCTATCTTTCATTAGTAAAGGATAGTACAACCAAGTCATACTATGTCGTTGATGACTTGATTAAATCTAAAGCGGAAGTTAGCTTACTTTTTTGACTGGAACAGATTGAAAACCCAGGTGCCTGAGTTCTTTTTTTGCAAAACTATTATTCATCCTGTTTGCTTTTAATAGCATGACGGTGGCTTTATAGCGATCATATTGAAAGTTTTCAGCAAGAATGCCATAAAACCGGGCGTATTGCCAAAAAGATTGATCGTTGAGAGTATCTAGGCAATGTACCAATTGTTGAATGTAATTATTAATGTTAGTGGACTTAGTGTTTGGTTGACGATTCATAATAGCTAATCTTAAGAAATAGATAAATAATACTTGGATAAAAAGCTGGAAACTAATTGATTTCTACTTTCAAAATACCCCGACTTGATATTACGGGAACAGGCCTGTGTTGCGATTCCAAATTACTCCCATGTTCATGTGTTTTCAATAATCAGTGTTTTCAATAAAGAGAAGTAATTTATTTAGTGCTTAATCACTGTATACTTTACACTAAGTAGTGTATTCAGAAGTAAAATATATAAGCGATTAACAGTCACAATTACGAAAGCTAAGATAATACAAGCTAATCACCGAAAGCAAGTTTTGACTATGGATTATAAGGGGACAGGAGAGGGGAATAAGTTAATAAATCAAATAACTAAACAATTGAATATCAGATATTTAACAAGTATTTGAATTGAATCTCAAAGGGATGTACTCTTGTTTGAATTGTCAATTTAATCAAGGGTTGGTGTGGCATAAATGCCAGGCAAGGAGTTATATAGATTGCTTTTTGAAAAATCCAGGTGGATGTATTCTCTGGTCCATATTAAGGTAAGAGAACAAAGTGCGCTCCTAATAATTTAAATGACACAATTCTATGAACAGTCCCAAATATAATCTTAGTACAATGCCTCCTTTTACTTCACATGAAAATATAAATCTTTGGAATACTGAGTAGCCTTAAAAAGTGTCTTACTTATGCACTGGGATTAATATTGAGGATTTATATATGAGATGCCTGTGTCTCAGAAAATGTAGATGCTAAAAAATTGCTGACAACTCTCAAAAAAGAAGAAACCTCATTGAATTTGGGTAGATGGAGAGGAACTTATCGGATGGGCAAAAAAACTGGAATTGGATTTAATAAGTTACATTGAAGACCAACCAGAAGAAAGGGGACATTTAACTGAGTAACACAAGCAAGAAGGCTTGCAAGAGATAATGAAAAAACCACACAAAGTGCTGTTCGCTTTGTGTGGTTTTAAAATAGTTTAATTTAGAGAGAAAGGCACCTGTAGATTACTTTTATAGTTTAACTCCTACCCATAAAATATCATCTCGTTGTTCTACACCCTCCATATATTTAAAAAGTTCATTCATCAGTTTGTTTTTTTGGCGTTTCATCGATAATTGATAATTCTTTTCCAACATTTCTAAAAGGCGGTTTGTACCAAATCTTTTAGAGTCACTATTACTTTGATCAGCCAATCCATCAGACCCCATATACAGTAGGCTACCCTCAGGAAACAATATTTGGTGATTTTCAAACTTCCGATTTTTTAAACGCATTCCTCCTATTGACTTACGGGTACCCGGAATATAGTGAATTTTGTTGTTTTGAGGTAGCATATAGCATAAGCTCTGCCTTGCTCCAGCGAAGTTTATTTGTACTTGCGATTGTTTAGGTTCAATTGCAAGTACAGTAACATCCAGCCCTATGTCTACATAGCGATTTTTATCATCCATCAGTTTTTGCTGAAATGCGTCTTGCATCTTGTTGAGGATAGTAACCGGGCAAATAGTCTGCTCAACATTGATGACCTGATCAAGTAATTTATGGGTAATCATTGTAGTAAAAGCACCAGATACTCCGTGTCCTGTACAATCACCTACTACCATAAGCTTTGTATTGTTTACTTCGGTTGCCCAATAGAAATCACCTGAAACCACATCTTTGGGTAAATACAATACAAAAAAGTCGCTAAAAATAGAAGAGAGGTACTCTTTGGATGGAAGAAAAGCTTTCTGAATTCGTCTGGCAGACCTGAAGCTTTGCCCTGTACGGTCTTTATACAACGACAATACTTGTTTTTGTTCTTCAAGCATATCTCTTTGTGTAGTAATTTCTTCTTTACTCATTTCGAGAATTTCATTTTTATACTTCAGCTCTTGCTGTTGATTAATCAATATATGGTTCAGCTGCTGTTTTACCTGACGGCTTTTGTTTATGTAAAAGGCAAAAAGTAGTGTAGTCAGTAGTCCTAATGAGACAAATAAAAGGGTACGAGACTGAAGGCGATTGGTCAGGTCTTTTTGTATCATTTTATTCTGAAACAGTGCTTTCTCTTGCGCCTGGACTCGTTGCATAGAGTCTTTTTCTTGGTTAAATGTATGCCTTGCCTGTAGCAGGGTTATTTTTCTGGTAACCTTTACATTATTTAAGCTGTCTGAAACCTCTTTAAAAATTTGATGACTGTTATAAGCCTTTTTGTAACTACCTAATGCTTCATAAGCTTTAGCTTGATTTTTAGCAGCTACTTTCACAAGTAATAATCTATGTTGTTTTTGAGCTGTTTTTAACCCTTCATTAAGTAACAACAATGCCTCTGGAAAATCCTTCAAATAGACACAGGCTACTCCCCAATAAATCTTAACCTGTAGCAAAGCTTCTGTATTAATATTATTCATCTTCTTTACTTTACTAAAATAAGCTATTGCTTGTGAAGGGTTTTTCTTTTTTACTTCCAAATACCCTAATTGAAGATAAGTATTGGCAATCTCCTGAGGTGCATTGATCGATTTTGCCAATGTGAGTGCTTTTTCAAAATACGCTTTGGCCAGAAAGTATTGATGGTTATCTTGATAAAGGTTGCCTATATTATTATAACAATAAATCAAGCTGCTTTTATCATTGAGTTGTTTCTTCAGCATCTCAGACTCCAGCAGAAACTTCAATGCCAAGGCATAGTTTTGCTGCTGTGCATGTACAATTCCAATGGCATCATAACATCTGGCAATTTCTTCTTTGTGGTTATTTTTCTGGTATGTTGAAAGGGCTTTTTGGTAATAATCAAGTGCCTTTGGATAATTGCCACTATACCAATAAGTAACCCCAAGCCCATAATAGGTTTTGGCTATATGAATATCATCGTTTAGCTGATTTTTCATAGCAATGATTTTCAAATAATATTTTCTGGCTTTGTTGTACTCATTCTTGTTTTTATATACTTGCCCTATATATAAATAACTTTTGGCAATCTGATATTTATTACCTGATTTGAGTCTTATTTCTAAAGATTTACGGTAATAATGAAGGGCTTCTTTATATTTTGCCTGATCACTATAGAGTCCTCCAATGTTCTGATATGCACTTGCTGCATGCATTTGTCTGTTCAACTGAAGGTCTATTTGCAGCGCTTGGCGGTAGTATTTAATTGCCTGGGTGTACTTGTTTTGCCGCCAATAGAGGCTTCCCAAACCAAAATAAACTCGTGAACACCCTTTTATATAATTTATCCGCTTATATAATGCCAACGCTTTATTATGTGCATAAAGGGCTTTGGCAAATTCACCCATTCTTTGATAAAGGTACCCCTTGTCATTATAAATTAAAGCAGTTTGGGCATGGTTACCCATTTTCTCCCATAGACTAATGGCACGGACATAGTGCTCAAGGGCTTCGGTAAATTTACCTTGATTTTCTTTAATAATTGCCAATATATCATAACTATCAGCAGCTTGCCCCGTACGTCCAATTCGTAAAGCCATTTGAGTAGCTTTATGAATATAAACGGCTGCGGAGTCATACTTTTCCCACCTGCGATATGTATTACCAATGTTATAATAACTATTGGCGACTTCTGGTAAAATCCCAATTCTCAGCTTTATTTCGAGAGATTTGCGATGGTACATAATTGATTGAGCGTAGCTTTGTTTATATTCATGCAACGCACCTAAACCGTTATAACCCTTGGCTTGTCCCAGCGAATATTGCACATTTTTAGAAATGCTTAGTACCCGATGATATAGTTTAGAGGCTTCATCATACTTACCACTTTCCATCAATCCACCTCCCATTGCATAATACGCTTCTGCTTTGCCTTCAGCAGTACCTATTTGCTCAGACAACTGAAGTGCTTGTTGGGCGTAATGTTGGTTTTTTGATAAATGGGTGCGACGGTATTGCCAGGCAATTGAATTGTATAGTTCTATTTTTTGCTTATCAGAAGCTGTGTTTTTTAGCCGTTGACTTAGCGAGTCAATGAGCCTTTTATTTTGGGCAGTTACCAATATAGGCAACATAATACATAGCATTATAAATGAAACTCTCATGGTTGATTGAAAGATTTAAATAATACAATAAACTGTTGAAAACTCTTGCGTCGAATATGTTTTATAAACCCCTGAATAAAGGGGAAAGAAAACAGGCACCAGACGCAAAAAATAGGTGAAGGATAATGAAATAATGTATACTTATAAAAATTTAGAAAGCTCTCAGTACATTGTTTTATATTTTGTAAGAAAAAATAGTTTATGCAACACTGATGACAAATAACAATATACCAAAGAAGTGAGCTATACAGAAAAAAAGGAGTCAAAAACTCCTTTTTTCTTCTTCTACACTTGCCTACATCTATCATAAGCAAGGAGGTTCATTATCCCAATCTATTTACTTGTTAAGCCTTTTTATCCATTGTTTGAGTAACTTAATACTTTCCTGGTGTACCATTTGTCTTCCTAATTCGGGCATTCTTATTCCAGGATCAGTAGCTTCAAGACGGGTCACGATTAAAGATTGATTAGGTTCTCCTGGTAGTATGTCATATTTAGCATACTGTGCGGCTCTGCCTGCGGCAATAGGAGATTTATATACCCCAAGCTTTGCCATATTTTGTTCGTGGATATATAAAAATAAGCCAGAGGTGTTGGCAGGCCCATCCGGACGGTGGCAATGCCCACAATTGATGTCTAACCAAATACGGGCACGGGCGTTGAGATCTCCTGTAGAAGGATCATTCCATACAGGAGCTTTGGGCACCTGACTTAATGCAGGTAGGCCTTGTAGCATCCCTGTTTTTTGCCAGTACAGCAGTTGATTTATTTTTTTGTGATTACTATATGTTAATTTACCATTCAACTGACGGGCACTGGGGCCAATTGGCATCATTTTTTTGCCCCGTACATGACACCCTTTGCACTGATTCATATTAGGAATCATATATCCTAGATGGCGATTTTTTCCTTTTTTATCTATCCAGCTTACTTGCTTGGTTTCGCCCGCAATTTCAAGTAAAGCATCAGTTTGTTCATCATTCCAAACATAAGGTAAAGCTTTCCAGCCGCTTGCTTCATGGATCAGTAAGCGAGTTTCCACCAGGCGTTTACCTTTTGCCGGAGAGCGTTCATCTATAGGGTAAAAGAAATTTTTGATAAGAATAGTCCCTACCGGAAAGTCAAAGACTTCTTTGGCATTATAGCTGGTTTTTTTGCCTTGGGGCAGTTTTATAAAGCGTACTTTTTGGGCGTAATCAGAAAAAAGAGGTGTATTAAGTGTATAAGGAACCACTCCATTGACTGGCTGCAAATCAGCTAGTTTACCCTTAAAGAAGCCATACGCTGAAAGCTTTATTTGATAACTTTCCGGAAGCTTTGTCGAGTAAGGAACCCAGGTATGCCCAAGGGTTACAGCAAACACAAAGACACTAAGGGCTAAGAGAGAAACTTTTTTTGTGATTTGATAGCGCATAAAATGGATAGTGAATAAGAGGGAAGGCACACTACCTTCCCTCAAGTAATTTATTTTTGATTAGCTAGTTTTTTCTGAAGTATTTCAATGGCTTGCGCCTGCTTTTTCAATTGCTTTTGTTGAGCAATGGTATGTAAGGTCAACACTTCTATGTTTTGGAGCAATGCCTTGGTCATCTCATTCAACTCAAACCCTTGACTTAATACTTGCTTGGCAGAAGGCACATTGGGCAAGTGCTTGTTTTTTTGAATGTATGATTCTATCTCACTCAAACTTTGCAATTGGTAGTCTTTTTCAAACACGTAATCTGGCCAGCTACCACTAGGCAGGGTAGTTACGTTTTCTGTAATGATGTGACCATCTACCGACAAACGGTAGGTATTGCCGACAGGACGTTTGCCAGTATAGCTGGTACTTCTGTTTCCACCAATTACACTTCCTATCTGAATAAATTTGGCTTCAAAAGTACCCCCTGATCTAAATAAAAACTCCCATTGATTGCCCGCATTTCCCTGAGGGTCGCGCCCTACATACAATCCATAATTATTATTAGAGCGGTGAAATCGCCACGAATCTTTGCTATCGAGCGACCCATCAAAAATCACATTTTGTCTGACAGTAGTAGTTTGCGCTTGCGCTTTGTCTTGCATTGTGATGAGCAAGAACATAAAAATTGACAATGCATATTTTATGATTTTCATTGTTTTATAAAAATTTAAGAATGAAAAATTATTAAGTGTAATATAACTGCGATAGTTACAGAAGCTAATTTGAGGTAAGTATGCATCTGATCCAAGGATTACAAGGGCATTTGTTGAGGACAATACTTGGGACAATGCATTAGATTAAAAGTGTAAAGCACTATTTATCAGCAGGTTAATATTGTTAGCTTTTTTTTACAGATTGAGTCAACTCTGTTTTTATCTCCTCTATTTTCTTGGCTTTGACACCTACTTTTCCAAAAAATAACTCTATGTGCTCCAATGCTTTATTTAGTCTATCTTTCCCAAAAGGTGTGGGTGGAAAGAGTCACCTTACCTCTCTTTTTAAAATGATTTTAAGCGCCTATAGTTGTTTTATTGCAAGTGAGTAATGTAATGAACAATTCTGCTTAAGAGCTTCTTTAGATAAAGAGCACCAGGAATTGATTAAAATGTTAACCTTAAAAAATACCCTATTCCCAAAAGATGACATAGACAAATACATAAATATCATCAAAAAGTAGTACTTTCACGTGGAAAGCTATACCCATAAGTAACTGAACATTAGTATTTTTAGCCTTTTTTA